>NZ_JBISBU010000013.1:0-116537 GCF_044385805.1 Haloferula sp. A504 | reverse complement strand
CCGTCGAGGCCGACGACGATAAGGTCGCCTGACGCCTGAAGCGCCCGCCCCCGCCCTGGCTACCGGGGCGAGGGGTCGGATTTAGGACGCTTACGGTCTATTTCCACTTTTCAAGTAAGAATTCAAGAACTGCGGCTTCAGGAGATTTCCGACCCGGTATCTTCTCAATCGTATTGTTCCCGGTGCCATACAAATGGCACTCGATGCCATGCTTGTCACAAGCCTCCTTGAGCATTTTCGCGCACTCCGGAGGGTGCATCCTGTCGTCCGTGCTGTTCTCGTGGTAGATGAAGGTCGGTGGGCCGCCTCTCTTGATGTGGGGGATGATCATCCGCTCGGTCATCATCGGTTGATTGAAGGCCACCAAGGAATGCACTTTTCTGGTAGAGAAGGCAATCCGCTGCGAGATGGCGGCCCCGGCAGACGCTCCGGCGAAAGAGATGCGTTTCGGGTCGATGTTCCATTCGTCCGCATGCTCCAGGATAAAATCCAGCGCATCATCACAGTGCCTGAAGATCTCCTCATAGTCGTTGCCGGTGTGCTGCAGGAACGGGTAGTTCACCGAAATGCACGATGCTCCGCTGTCCAGATAATCCCTGATTCGGATATGGGCGTGGATCATGTCCTTGTCACCGAACTTGAAGCCTCCTCCGTGGAAGTACACCAAGACGGGCGTCGGGGTTTTGGATTTCGCCTTCCAAAGATCAAGCCGGTTCCTCTCGTGCTTCCCGTAGACGATTTCGGACTCGGTCGCTTCGATCTGGTTCGCCCTCTGGTTCTCGAGGCGCTCCTTCCAACGCTCGATCTGCTCCGGACTGAGTTGTGGTCTCTGTCCATAGGCAATGCTTGAAAGGCACAGGATCAGCAGTGCTCCAAGAGTCAGTGTCTTCATGATCGCATCTTCAGTGGTTGGGGATTGCTGCCTAGATTCGGCTCACCAATCGGGACGTTGGCCAGTGGCGCATTCTCTTCGGCGCGAAATAAACCCGGGGAAATCGAGGAAGTTGCGCACTATTCTCAAAAAACGGGTTCCCGCAGCAGGACCTCTTGTCATTCTCTCTTCTTGCGAGTGACTGCGAACGGGCTCTGATCCGCGCTCACCCCATCGGGCAGCGGGAGCTTGAAGAAATGATGGTAGAAGAAGTGCTCCTGAATGTTCCCGGAACCGTCGGGGAGACCAGGAGGATCGAGTTCCCCAGCCCAGGTCGTTGCCCCGTCCAGGAGGCGCTTTGCGATCTCGGGGTGCTCCTTGATGAGATTGTTCCTCTCCCCCGGATCCTCGGCGAGGTTGAAGAGAAACATCCCCCGGTTTCCGAGCTTGAGAAGTTTCCAGTCGCCTTCGCGCACCGCGGATTGCTCCCAGAAACGCCAGTAGAGCGCACGGTCCGGCAACGGCTTCTTCTCGGCCAGCATCGGGAGGAGGTCAAGCCCGTCAAGCGAGGCCGGACGGTCGAGCCCGGCCATGGCGCAGGCGGTGGCGGCGACGTCAAGGGAGGTGACCGGTGTCTTGCAAACTTGTCCGCCCGGGATGGTTCCCTTCCAGCGCGCGAGGAAGGGAACGCGGATGCCCCCCTCGGCGAGCATGCCTTTCTCCCCGTTGAGCGGAGTGTTCTTCGAGCCATCCCAGGCACCTCCCTCGATCTTGAGGCTCTTGTCCTCCATGTGGAGCTTGAGCGGGGCGCCGTTGTCGCCGATGAAGAAGATCAGGGTGTTGTCGTCGATGCCGTGATGCTCGAGGCGATCCATGATGCGCCCCACGCCGTCGTCCACGGCCGAAATCATCGCGAGAGCGTAACGCCGCCGCTCGGGCATCTCGCCGGGGAAGCGGTCGAGGTATTTCTTCGAAGAAGCCAGAGGGACATGCGGGGCGTAGTAGGCCAGGTAGAGAAAGAAAGGCTTTTCGTGGTGGTGTTCGATGAACTGCACCGCGGCATCGGACTGGCGGTCGAGGCGGTCCCCGGTGGTGCGGATCCGTCGCAGCTTGTCGAACCGATTTCCCTTCAGATCGTAGGTGGCCGAGTAGCTGTTGGTGTAGCCGTAGAAGGTTTCCTGGAAGCCGCGGCCGCGGGGGTGGAAGCGCTCTTTCGGTTTGCCGCCGTTGTCGAGATGCCACTTGCCCACCATGCCGGTGACGTATCCGGCCTCGGCGAGGCGATCGGCGATGGTCACTTCCTCCGCCGGCAGAGGCCCCATCCCGTTTTCGCCGAAACGGAAACGGTTCTGGTCGCGCCCCGTCAGCAGCCCCCCTCGCGAAGGGCAGCATTGCGGAGCCGTGACATAGCCATCGGTGAAGCGAACTCCCTCGGCCGCGAGACGGTCGAGGTGCGGCGTCTTCACGTCCGGCTCGGTCCCGACGCAGGACAGATCGGCGTAGCCGTGGTCGTCGGTGAAGATGACGATGAGGTTGGGAGGTTCCTCGTCGGCGTGGACGGCACCGAAGTGGACGGCAGGGAGAAGGGCGGCGGAAAGTAGGCTTCGAAGCGGATTCATTGGTGAAAGGTCATGAGTTGTCGTTCTGATTTCTCCTCATTGAAAGGTCAACGAGACACCTTGCTCCTGAGTGTATGCGTTCCGGCGTAGGCCCGGTAGACGGCGTGTCCGTTCTCCATTCTCTGGAAGATCAAACGGTCCGGATCTTCTGAAATGGAGACGGAGTCCGGGCCCTCGGCTGGAAGCTGAATGGTAGCGGAGGTATTGGGCGGCACCACGACGGTCAGAATCACTGCGTCGCCCTCCTTGCGCCATCCACTGGCGGCTTTTCCGTAAGGGGTGTCGAGTTCGGCACGGGCGAACTCCAGCTGCGGCGCGATGAGCGGCCGCACGAAGAAGTGCTTGTAGCCGGGCTGCCCGGGATCTGGGGCCAGCCCGGCCAAACGCTCATACATCCACCGGCCCACGGCCCCGTAGGCGTAGTGATTGAACGAGTTCATCCTCGCGTCGCCAAAACCGTCCTTGTGCGAGTAGCTGTTCCACCGTTCCCACATGGTGGTGGCGCCCTGATTGATCGAGAAGAACCAGGACGGATAGCTTTCCTTGAACAGGATCGACAAGGCAAGCTCCGGACGTCCGTTCGCATCCAGCACGCGATTCAGGTGGGGCGTGCCCAGAAATCCGGTTCGCAGGTGACCTCCCGCTTCCGCCACCAGACGTTCCAGATGACCCACTGCCTTGGGTCTCAGTTCTTCGGGAATCAAATCAAAAGCCAGGGCCAGCACATAGGCCGTTTGCGTCTCCCTGGTGTTCCTGAGGCTGCCGTCCTGGTCAAAGTAGTGTGCCACAAAGGCTTCCCGGACCCGCTCCGCTTCCTGCGCGTAGCGCTTTCCCGAGGGCTTGCCCAGAATCCCGGCTGAATCCGCGAGGATGCGCAGGTTGTTCGCGTAGAAGGCATTCCCCAGATAGTCCGGCGTGGTGTCGCCCTTGTTGTTCTCGGTGTTGATCGCATTCGGCTGCAGCCAATCGCCGTAGGTCGTCACATCGCCGACACGTCCGCCTTTCGTCCGCTTCCGATACCAGCCGACGAGATTCTCCATCATCTCGAAATTGTCGGCCAAGATCTCGCGGTCACCGGTTCGAACATAGGCCGCCCACGGAACAATCGTCGCCGCGTCCTGCCAACCGACGGAACTGTCCAGGGTATGAACCGCCGGAATCACATTCGGAATGTGTCCGTCCGGTCGTTGTTCCTCCCGCATGGAGCGAAGCCAGCTTTTGAAGAACGCATGGCAGTCGTAGTTGAACATCGCCGTTGCAGCGAAGGCTTGCGCATCCCCCGTCCAGCCCAACCGCTCATCCCGCTGCGGGCAGTCCGTGGGAATCTCAAGGAAGTTGCCGCGCTGCCCCCAGACGATGTTCTGCTGCAGCCGATTCAGCTTCGCGTGCGACGACTCGAAGGTGCCGGTCCGACGGAGACCGGAGTAGAGGACAACACCTTCGACCCAATCCTTGCCTGGCTGCGCACCCTCGGGCAGGCCGCTCAATTCCACGTAACGAAAGCCGTGAAATGTGAACGTGGGCTCCCAATCGATATTGCCTGTTTCACTTGCAAAGTAATAATCCTGGGAATGGGCCGTGCGGTAGCTTTCGGTGTAGAGCGTTCCGTCTTGATTGAGCATCTCGGCAAAGCGCACGGTCAAAACACCACCCTTCTCGACCGGAACCCGCAGACGAGGCCAGCCCACCATGTTCTGGCCCAGATCAAAGACAAAGCGCCCGGGAACCGGCTCGGTGATCGCCTGCGGAGTCAATCGCGCACCCACGCGCACCGGAGTATGGGCTTTGGGCACCAGCCGCACCTCATCCAAATCCCGAGTCACCACGGGGCGCCAGTCGCCAAGGGGAATCCGTGCGTCATACCCCTCGCCATCGTAAATGCTCGAGGTGACGATGGGACCCTCATAAGTGCCCTGCCAGCTCTCATCACTGACCACCCGTTCCTTGGAGCCATCCGCATACTCAATCTCCAACTGGAGCAAGAGTTCGGGGAACTTCCCGTAGTGTGTGTCAGTGGAGCCTCCCCAGCCCATGCGTCCCGCATACCATCCGGTTCCCAAAAGCGATTGCACCAGGTTCGACCCGCCCGCGAGCCGGTCGGTCACATCGTAGGCAAGGGTCGGGATCCGCTTGTGATACGGCGTCCAGCCAGGCGCGAAATAATCCTCGCCAACCCGCTCACCATTGATCCGGATCTCATAGAGGCCCCTTGCGGTCACGTAGAGCCGGGCTTGAGCCACTTCCCGGCTGATATTGAAGGCGCGCTGCAGGTAGGCCACGCGTTCCGCCGGAAGTGATTTCGCGGAGATCGTCTGGATCTGATTCTCACTGACAATCCGCGTCAAAGCCTTGCCATCCGCGGAGTAGGCCAGGAACAGCTCCTTGATCTCCCCCTCGGCAGGATCACCGCCGAGTGCTTGGTTCGTTGCCTCCACACGGAGCATGCCTTTCTTGACGCGCTTCCTCAGAAGCTTGGTCACGTCCCTTTTCAGTTGCGGGTTCAGCTTCGAGCGATAGACCGCACGATGCAGGACGAAACCTTTTTTTGACGACGATTCAACGGGCGGACGAATCCACTTGGCGTGCCAGTCCGCAGACGAAAGCAGGCCCATCTCGAATATAGCCGGCTCACTCCACTCGGACACCTCACCATCCTGATCACGATAGCGAACCTGCCAGACCGCCTGCTGGCGCGACTTCAGCTCCTCGCTCCCATAAGGCACGAGAACGGATTGATCCGACTCGACCCATCCGCTGTCCCAAGAGACATCGCCCTTCACCTGCAATTGGTAGGCACGTTGTTGAATCACACCGTCCGCCAGTTTCCATGAGAAGGTCGGCGTGGCATCGTGAAAACCGATCGGATTGGTAAAGCCCTCACATACTTTCAGGTCATGTGGTTTTGCCTGCACGCTTTGGAGAAGGAGTCCCGTCGCCAGGACCCGGGCGATCCTGAGAGGCGCTTTCTGATTCATTGGATTCATGGTTCCGAACGGGCGGGCAGCACTCCTTGGGAGCTGCCATTGGATCAATGGCCCCATGTTGTGCTGCCCACTTGCTGGCCTATTTTCCAAGGTCTTTCTTGATGTCTTTCGCGTACTCCGGGCGATCCTTCCATTCCTCGAAGAATGGCTCGTAGCGGTCGTCATCGACCCATTTGTGGCGTTGGGCATAGGTGTCGAGGGGCAGCACCCTGCCTTCCGGATAGTCCCGGCCTTCGATGCTGGCATCAACGGTGTCACTCCATTCCAGATAGCGCGCCTTCATCTGCTCGAACCGTTCGGGATGTGCTTTGGCGATGTTGTTCGCCTCCGACGGGTCCTCCCTCAGGTTGAAAAGCTCGAACTCCTCCCGATTCAGCTTGGTGGTATGCAGCTTCATGTCGTTGTCAATCAACGCGCACTGACTTCCATGCCTGAAAAAGATCGGGATCTCCCGCTTCTCCTGCTTTCCCTTGAAAAGCGGGTACAGGCTGATGCCGTCGATCGGCTTCACGAAGACTGTATCCGGCAGGTCCAGGATATCCGCGATGGTCGGGAAGATATCCATCGTGCTCGCCGGGTAATCCGTAGTGCGCGGCTTGATGACTGCCGGCCATTCGACAATTCCCGGAACGCGTATCCCTCCTTCCCAGGTGCTACCCTTGTATCCTCTCAGTCCCCCTACTGTATCAGGCTTGATGTTGCCGAGCCCACCATTGTCGCTATTGAACCAGACCAGGGTGTTCTCCGCGACTCCCAGCTCACGCAACCCTGCGCGTAGCCCCCCGACCGCGCGGTCAAAGGCAACCAACTCGCCGTAGTGGTTCTTGCTCCTCTCACTCAGACTTGCGAAGGCTGCCTTGTCTTCCTCGCTTGCGACAGATGGCGAATGAGGTGAGCCATCCCAAATGACCGCCAAGAAGGGTTCGCCGTCCTTCACCGCATTCTTCATGAACTCCAGAGCCGCATCGACGATGATGCCCGAACTGTCCCCCTTGAGCTCAACAAACTCGCCCTTGCGGCTCATGATTGGATCCCGGTCAAAATAGTTGGTCACAGACAGCCATTCCTCAAAGCCGAATGCGCCCGGATTGTGTTTATCGTCAGGGAACAACGGGACTCCCGGACCTATCGTGCCATTCAAGTGCCATTTGCCGAAATGTCCTGTGGTGTAGCCATCACCCTGAAGTGCCTGTGCCACTGTCTTCTCCTGCAATCGCAGAGCGAAACCGTGCGCCTGTGCGCCTGTCCGATTCGCGTTCCGGCCCGTCATCACGCTCGCCCGTGTCGGCGAGCAACTCGGCGAGGCTGCGTAGAAGCGGTCAAAGCGCAGACCACCTGCTGCCATCGCGTCGAGATTCGGGGTCTTCAGCACCGGATGGTTGTAGTATCCCGTCTGTCCCCACCCCTGGTCATCGGTCATGATCAGCACGATGTTCGGCTTGCCCGCTGTCTTGGTGTCCGCTCTGAGGCTGGCCAGCCCCAAAAGATGGGTGAAGGCAATGAGTGACAGGAGCAATAGAGGGACCTTTGGTGTGCTCATTTGTGTAGGTTGATTGAGGTAAGTATTAGAAATCAAAGATCCCTACTTCGCCTTTGGCGATCTTGATCTCTTGAACTTGGTCGCCGATTTGGAGTCGGGCGGCATTGCCTTTGAGAGATTTGACGGTGACTCTCTTCGCCTTTCCACTCTCCCAGTTCGCACCTACTTCGAAACCACCACGTGCTTTCATGCCAGTGAATGAACCCTCGGACCATTCCTTCGGAATGGCCGGCAGGATGTGAATGAGAAAGTTGAAGTCCTCGAATCCCAGCGGCCCCTCATCAGGCAGGTCCTGCAGCACATGGCTCTGTAGGAGCATTTCCGCGATCCCTGAAGTCCCCCCGAAATTGGCGTCAATTTGAAAGGGGGCATGCTTGCCCCAGAGGTTGTCATAGACCCGGTCCGAAAGGAGATTGTCGAGCAGAACCAGGCTCCGGTCGCCGTCGTGGGTGCGCGCCCAGGAGTTCAAGCGATGCGCCAGTGCCCAGCCCCTGCTCTTGTCACCACGCAAGTTCAGGGTGGTCTGGGCAGCTTGAATCCATTCCGGCTTTTGTGAAATGATCGTGCCCGGAACCAGGCCAACCAATTGGCTGATGTGACGGTGACTTCCACCATGGTAAGCCTTCTCTTCGCGAAACTCCATGAGGTAGGCGCCCAGCGGGTCACTCCCGATCATGACCGGGTCAAGACGCGGCAAATGGTCGCGCATGGTATCCAGGAGGGGTTCATCTTTTCCGAGGATCCGGGCTGCGGTCAGGGTCATCAAGTGCCCCTCGTAGACCATCTGCTGATCATAGGCGGTTCCTTTCGCCACCTTGACTCCCTCGGGACTTTTGTTCTCCGGGGAGTAGGAAGGCACTGCCAGAATCTTGCCGTCCTCCTGCTCCTGCATGACTTGAACGAGGAAGCGGCTGGATTTGTAAAGCAGGGGCCAGATCTCTTCAAGGATCTCGGTGTCTCCGGTGAATAGATACCAGTCCCAGAGAGGAAGGAGCGTAAATGGCCCGCCGCCGATGCCTCCTTTGGAGGTTATCTCCGCGGCATCGTAGGCGTGGTTGGAGTGTCCCACTGTCCACACATCATCGACCTCCTTGCCCAATTCATCCTTAGCATACAGTTTTGCCAAGTACTGATGCCGTGGATACATCGCTTGAAGCTGGTCCAGATAGGGCCCGATCATCTCGGTCAGATTCGTGCTGAAAGTCGGCCAGTAATTCATCTGGAAGTTGATATTCAGCCAATACCCTCCCGTCCATGGGGCGCTTTCCTTCCAGCTCCAGGTTCCCTGTAGACCTGCCGGCAAGGTTCCTGGGCGCGACGATGCTGCCATGAGGTAGCGACCGTATTGAAAAAACAACTCCTCCAAGTAGCGGGCATGGGCCGGGTTCTCAATCTTGTCACTCTTGTAATTGCCGCGTACTTCCGCGATCGGGATTTCAGGGAGCACGCCCCCCAGATCGATGGAGCAGCGCTCCATAATGGGCTGAAAATCGGCCAAATGTTCTTGTTTGATGGATTCCCATCCCTTCGCCCGCGCCTGGGTCAAGCGTTCCTTGATTGCTTCGACCGGCAGTGGGTTGCCCTCAAGTTTCTTTCCCTTGTCCTCGAATTCCGGTGGCGTTGCTGCGCTGTCTGAATAGCCGTAAAAATGGGTGGAGGTCAGGTAAACCTCTGGCTTGTTCTGATAGTTGGTTCCAATCGTCAGACAGACCGTTGCCGCGTTGGCTCCTGTGACCTCGACAATGCCTTCATTGCCCGACTGCGACACCTTGATATCGCCCTCATCGACTTCTACCGCGATGCGCGCCTGATACTTCGTCTTCAGGACTTCCGTCATGCCAGTGAGCACGATCACGTCACCCTCGATATCCGCTTGAACCGTTCTGCGGGGCTCGGGATAGGAATGCCTTGCCCTGAGGCGAAAGGACACCATTCCATTCTTGTCCGCGCTGATTCGGGCGGAGAACACATTGGCCGGGTAGCTCGTCAATTGCTCCCGCGTGAAGGTGACTCCATCGGCCACATAAGTGGTTGTGCCGAGGCCTCGCATGATATCCAACTGTCTTGAATAATCAGAAACGGATTCATGCTCATGTTCGGTTTCGAAATACAACTCCACTGCGCTGGAGAGCCCGATACGATGCCGCTTCCGCCTCTTCTCCCAGGAGTTCGCATAAATCGTAGGATCAGTCACCTGCCAGAGCTCCTTCTCAACACCGCCGAAAAAACTTACTCCCATGTAGCCGTTGCCCAAAGGAAAAGAGGCATTTTCCCATCCTTGAAGGTCAAGCGCCGCGGGCGCTTCATCCATCAGAATATAGTCCTTGGCTCCAGACGGAATCGCTGAAGTCAGGAGAATTGTAATAATGGGGATGGATAGTAGTGTCTGAATGAATGATCTGATCATTGTCTGCGAAATGATGGGACATCGATTCTGGTATGGTCCGTGTTCAGGGCCGTATTGGATGTGGCTGGCTGCCCAATCATGGATGAAGCAAGGCAGCGGAGGGGCATTCGTCAGTCTGCGCGCCCTACTCAGGCTTTGAGGCTTGCCCAAGTTCTGTAAGCGTCGCAAACGGAAGAGCGAGGCAGGGATTCACCCGACCTTGCAGTCATGGGTTTGCCGGTATGCGTCACGAGAATTGGGGATGAATGAACATTCCCTTGGCACGTTCACCCATTAGAGATTGTAAAACTCTTCCCAGCCTTTCCGTGGAGGCGGATCGAGCAGGGCGTTGGCCTTGGCGTTGTCGGTAATTTGCTTCTTCACCGGATCGAAGGTAAATGTGCCGCCAAGACGCTGGGAAATCATTCCGAGGTTGAAAACCTGGCAAAGCGGGCCAGAAACGCGGAAATCGGAACGAGCCTTTTCTTCTCCCTTGATGGAGAGAAGGAAGTTCTCGAAGTGGCCCGAAGCCTTTGTGGTGAACTTGGGCAGGCTGGTGCGCAAATCGAGATGTTTTTCCTTGGGGACGATGTAAAGCGGACTTGATTTGGCACCTGCCATGAACGTGAGTTCCTTTCCGTGAAGGATCTTCCCCTCACTCGGCATTTTCAACGGCCCACGTGATCCATCGCCTGCAAGTGGTCCGAGCTCCTCGGGCAGCTCAGGGTGGTTGCCGACACCGTCGTGCCATGTGACGACGCACGGTGGCATCTCCTTGCGCCCGGGAAAGTCAAAGCGGATGGTGGAAGCCTGCGGGAAAACGAACTTGTTGTGGCCCTTCAGCATGACGGCCTCGACCGAAGTTGGCAGGCCCAGCTCGAGGAATTCGTGACAGCTGTCCAGAATGTGTGGCCCCCAATCGCCGAAGGCGCCTGATCCGTATTCAAACCACGAACGCCAATTCTTCGGATGCAGTTCCTTGCTCATCGGGTTGACGGCCGCGTAGTCATACCAGACATCAAGATTCATGCCCTCGGGGACCGGATCTTCCGGATAGCCGGTGCAATCCTGCCCCCAGCCATGCCAACGGCGCCCGGAATTCATGGTGGCATCAATGCGGGTGATATCCTTGATGATTCCAGCCTTCATCCACTCCTGAAACTGGAAGTAGCTTCCTCCGGAGTGCCCCTGGTTGCCCATCTGAGTCACGACTCCTGAGCGCTTTGCCATGTCCATCAGACGCTCGCACTGTCCAAAGGTGTGGGCGAGCGGCTTTTGAACGTAAATCGATTTTCCCTGGGACATGGCAAGCATTGCCGCGCTGAAGTGGGAGTGATCCGGAGTTGCAATGAGGACAGCGTCAAATTCATCCGCCATCTCATCGAACATTTTGCGGAAATCGGTGAATGTTTTGGCATTCGGACAGGCTTCCTGGGCCTTTCTGGTGTGCTTGCCATTCAAGTCCACATCGCATAGCGCAACGATGTTGACCATTCCGGTGCTCAACAAGCCGGAGATATTGCTACCTCCCTGGTTACCGATACCGATCGCCGCGAGGTTGATCTTTTCGCTCGGTGGCAAGTGGCCCGACCCCGATTTTTTTCCCAACGCCAGATGCGCTGGAAGAATTGTCAGCGCGCCGAACGCGGTGGAGGTCTTGATGAAGCTCCGGCGGGACAGTGTTACTTTGGATCTTGTTCTCATAGTGGATGGCGATGTGATTGAAGTTCAGAGTTCCTTGACCCGGATATTTCGGAAAAGGACGGTGCCTGCTTTACCGGAATGAATCTGGAGTCCGAAGAAGCCCTTTATGTAATCATCAGTCTTCCAGTGGGCCGCGGGCACCCCGTTGATCCAGGTTTTGACGGTATCCCCCTGTGCCATCACCGTGACGCGGTTCCATCCGTCGGGAACGATGGCCTTCCGGGCCGGTTTGTGTGCGTCGAGGACGAGTGGATAATGCCAACCTCCGGCTTTCTCCCCGTAGATTCCTCCGGACCACCCTCGTCCCTGGGAAGGGCTTTCCATTTCCACCTGGGGGCCGAAGACAACCGTTTCCCCTTCCTTCTTCCCTGGTTTCGTCTGCGCCCGGATCATCAGGCCGGTATTTCCTTCGACTTGCCACTTCATCTCGACCGTGAAGATGAAGTCCTGATAATCCTGCCGGGTTGTGGAGAGGAAGGCGTTGCGTGATCCCTTGACGCAGGTGCCGGTGATGACTTCCCCGGATGCCTTGAAGGTGTGGTGCCCGCCGAGCACTGTCCAGCCCGACAGGTCTCCATCACCCTTGTACAAGCTCGTGAATCCGGCGCTGAGGTCGGGTTCGGGGTCCGAATTGATCGGAAGCTGCTTGAGCTTTTCAATGCTCGCGGTCGTATCCCTCTTGAATTTGCCTTTAATCCAGTCGAGCTGGTCTGGATCGGTAATGGAGGCGGCCGGCGAGGCCAGGGGAACGGCAAACACAAGACTGAGGAGGAGGACCAGGTTCTTCATGGGTAGGGCTTTCAATTGATGGTGATCCACGGTCTGCGATCGCAATGTCGATGGCATGGCTCATTCAGGAGAATGAGGCTGAAAGGAGCAGTCCAAGTGCGGGTCCGTGATTCTAATCGCGGGATTTGTTCACGTGAAGGGGAGGTCATGAGTTCACAACAAGGGCGTGCATGCCTTCGAGGTAGCCGTAGGGGTTGGGCCCGTGGTGTTGGCAAGTTCTCTTCAGGGCATACCTGACGGCGGCAGCCCAGTCGGCCTCGGCGACGCCGATGAGCAGGGAAGGGGTAGTGATCACGCGAGGCATGGTGAGGGGAAGGTGGCGCATGGCCAGGTGCAGGGTCGCCGCCCACCCCCGGAAAACCCAAAACCCGGAGGTGGACGACTGGTTCTGCAGAAAGGCGGGCATCGATGGCGCGGATGACGTTTTACTCGGAGACTTCCACCCTCACGAAAAGACGGTCGACCGGGGCACCCGTGACCGTGGCGGTCACGGTCGAGATTCCGGGTTCCGGGGTGTCCGTCTGGACGGTGAAACTCACGGTGGTTCCGCCCGCGCTGTCACCGTCGTTGTGGAAGCTGGTGAGATCCGCCGACCAGCGATACGCCGCGGTCAGTTCCGGAGCCGGATTGGGATTCTGCGGATGGGTGAAGGTGAAGGTTCCCCCGCTGACAGCGCCGGTGACCAGCCCGGAGGAAAAGACGCTCGGATCCGTTCCGAAGTAGTTCTCGACGCCGCTGTCGACGCCATCGTCGTCCGGATCGTCGCCGAGTCCTGTCTGTGTACCGACGCCTGGGAAGCCACTGATCCAGGTGGGGAAAGAAACGGCGAACGGTGTCTCGTTGCCGGTGTAAAGCCTGACGTTGGAGTAGCCCAGCGCGTTGGGCGAGTTGCCACCGCCGGCGTAACGTACGACGTCAATATTGTTGGCGATGCCACCGAAGCCCGCGGCATCGGTGTAGGACTTGATGGGTGTGTTTGCTGATTCCAGGGCAGCGAGATCGGGATTGATGTACAAGAAGACCTGTTCGGCCAGCTGATCGATGCGGAAAACAACAGTAAGATCCGGGTTTTGCGAGGTGTCGAGTGTGGGACCGGTCAGGAAACCTGATGCGTTCCAGGTCGTGTTGCCGCCGCCGGATTCGCCCAAACCGGCGATTTGATTGCCACTGCTGCTGAGGATCTGGAAAAGATCGAACCCGTTCTGATCGATGATCGTGTCGTAATTCGTGTCGATGGTGGCAGTCACATACGCCGATTCCTCACCCGAGATCGGCGTTGTCAGATCAATGAAGGTATGCGTGGTCGTCGAGGCGGTGGGCGGGCTGGTGATGAAATCCCCCTGCACGTTGCCGTCGCCGCCACCCTGGTCGGCGGGCATCGCTTCGATCACATTGTCGGGGCTGTCGAGGATGCGGATGAAGTCGACGTCGGTTTCGAAATACCCGGAACTGGGCTGGAAGCGGATCTGCTGCACCTGAGCGCCCGGCGCGATCGGGATGGTGATCGTTCGCTCTGTGTTGTCATGGGTGACTGCGAAAGGAGTCGATTGCCCGAGAAGCCAGTCGCTGTCCCCGGGGAACTTCCACCAGATCCTTCCGTCGCCCCAACTGCGGGAAGTCATTCTCACCTCCACCTTGGCCGGAATCGCCTTGCTCGAAAGGTTGGCCGGGCTGTCGAGTGCGGGCAGGTAGCTGTTGGAGAGCATGCGGATCGGCCCGCCTTCGTCAAACACCCGGACGCCGTAGTTGGGCGTCCACCCATCGAAGGCCGGCGGGATGTAGTTGGGATTGGCATTGGGGATGAGGGCGTCCATATCGATGAGGTGTTGTTCGATGAGGGCGTCGAGCTGGGCCACCAGTGCCGGATTGTCCGCCGCCAGGTTGTCTTCCTCTCCGGGGTCCAGCGCGATGTTGTAGAGTTCGTAACGGTGGTTGCCCTGGCCGCCATTGCCGTTGAAGAAACGGAGCAGCTTCATGTCGCCCTGCCGCACCCAAACCGCCGGGAAGGTGCCCGTGGGATCGGCGATCTGGCTGAACATGTTGTAGACCGTGTTGTTGTTGGCCGGCGGCTGCCCGAGAAGCGAGGGGACCAGTGTGATGGAGTCCACCGGATAACCGTCGTAGGGCTCGATATCGAGCATATCGAGAATGGTGGAGTAGATGGACATGTTGTTGACATTGTCCGTGCTCTCGGTGCCGCCGCTGACGACTCCCGGCCAGTTGACGATGAGCGGCACGCGTGTGCCGCCGTCCCAAACGGTGGCCTTGGCCCCGCGGGCGGGGAAGTTGTCAGTGGCCAGGGTGCCGTCGGGCGATATCCATTGATACATCATGCCGCCGTTGTCGCTGGTGAAGAAGATGATGGTGTCGTCGGTCAGTCCCAGGGCTTCCAGCTTGTCGAGGATGACGCCGATGCCATCGTCCATCACCTCGACCATGGCAGCCATGGTCGCACTTCTCTGGCGCCCGTCGTCGCTGGACTGGCCGACGTACTTGGCCCGGACGTCGGCCTTGGCCTGAAAGGGGGTGTGGACGTCATACCACCACATGTTCATGAGGAAGGGCCGGTTGCGGTGGTCCTCGATGTAGTCGGCGGCCCAGGCGGCGAGGACATCATTGACGTGCTTCCCGCTGCCGACGGGTGAGCCGTCCGGCAATGTGGCGGGAATGTTCGAATCATTGTCGAAGGGCGAAAAATAGCCTCCCGGGGGACCAGGGTGCTGGCGTCCGCCGATCACAAAGTCAAAGCCCTGGTTGTCCGGGATGTATTCATCCCGACCCAGGTGCCACTTGCCGATGAAGGCGGTCGAGTAGCCTTCCTTTCTCAGGAGCTCGGCATAAGTGACATAGGCGTTTGGCAGCCGGCTGCGGGTGCCTGCGCCAGCCGAGGGCAGGTCCGAAGCGGCACCGGTTTGGACGGCGGGGTCCAGAATCTCATTCGCGACATGTCCCGCCGCGCCATTGTAGCGCAAGCGCCCCGGATAGAGCCCGGTCAGGAGGGCGCCGCGCGTGGGCGAGCAGAGCGGATGCGCTGAGTGCGCGTTCGAATAATTGACTCCAGCATCCGCGAGGCGCTCGACGTTCGGGGTCTGGTAGAAGGTGCTGCCATTGACGGAGACGTCGCGCCAGCCGAGGTCGTCGGCCATCATCACGATCACGTTGGGGCGGTTGCCGCTTGCGCCCACCGCGATGCGGCCGAAGCGGATCTCGGCCCCGGTGGACTCTCCCTGGGGCAAATCGATGCGCAGGCGTTTGAGCGTGCCGTTCCAGTCGGGATCCGCACTCATGTCCACCTCGTAGGTCGTGTAACCGGCATCGTTCGGGACGATCGGGAATTCCACCCGGTTGCCGACATAGTCCGGGCTGTCGTCGGTCTGGAAGAACACGGCGCCCGTGGCATTGGCGGAGCCGTTCCGGGCGTGCACAAACACCTTCGAGATCCCGGTCAGGTCGAGGGCCAGATTGTCCGGCGACTCGATCTGCGGGTCGCTGCCCGCGGAGGTGATGACGAAGTCGCCACCGGTGACGCCGCTGCCGGAGACACCGTTGGCAGTCCAGCCTTCCGCGTCACCGTCGATGCTGAAGGTCCAGCGCAGGCAGGAGTCCACGGAAAGGTTCTGGTTGTGGAGGTCTGCCAGCTCCTGGTCGCTCAGCACGGTGTCGTGGATGCGGATGTCATCCATCAGGCCGTCGAATGAAAGCGCGGCGGAGGCGGAAGCAGCCGAGGGAATCCCTGCAAGGAGAGGGGTGGACGAACGGATGTCGCCGACATTGTGGGTGAAGGCGTCGGTCCGACCGGCCACCGCGCTGGCCGCGAGCGCATCCGCACCCCATGGGATGGCCGTCACCTGCAGAAGCCCGTCCTCCGCTGTGCCGGGTGCGGTGGAGGCACGGTAGCGCAAGGCCACGAGATACCATTGCTCCTTGCTGAGCAGGGCGTTCAGCGGATTGGCGGTCGATTTCTTGTGGGTGCCGTCGCCGACAAAGGAACGAAGCCCGCCGTTCTGCGCCTTGAAGTTGAACCCGGTGGACATCGCCGTAAACGCATCACCGTTGCTGCAGTCGAGAATCCGCTCGTCGGTGTCGAAACCATCCGGGGAAAACCGGATCCAGGCGGTGATGGTGAAGGTGTCCGCTGGCAGCAGTGCCGAGTTCGGGCCAAGATCGATATGATCGCCTTCGGTTTCCTCGAAGTCGTGTGCCCCGGCGATCACACCCGCCCGCCCGCGCAACAGCGCACTGGGAGTGCTGCCGTCGATCCCGCCAACGCTGTCGGCAATCGGCAGGTGCTGGAATGTTTCGTCGAGTCGGTAGTGATGCACGACTCCCGCGTTGAGCGGGAGCGAAAGGACCCACAATGCCGCTGAAGTCAGGGTGCCCCTGCACAGGATCGTGGAGCCGGGTGGATTTTTCATGATAAGGCTGCAATCAGGCGGCATGGGGCCATCAATGGCTCGGTCTTGCCTGATGGGTTTTCGAGTAGGTTTTTCTGGATTTGGGCGATAGAGGATTCGGATGGATGGGCAGTCGCACAATGGGTTTGGCCACCGTCCCCGCCGACCGCATTTCCACGGGGAGCACCACAAAAACCCCGCTCCCTGACGAAACAAAGAGCAGGGCTGGAAGATGTTCCTCAAGGGAACGGCTTACCTGCGGCGGCGCAGGGTCAAAACCGAGAGTCCAGCCAGGCCGACCAGCATCGCGCTGGAGGGCTCAGGAATTGCGACCACAAGTGAGAACGAGTTGATTGTATCTGTGGAACCCTCAGATCCAATAGCAATCGTATCGATCGAATTCTCAAGTGTAGCTCCGAGGTTAGTCGCAGTGGCAAAGGCTGTTGAGCTAGCCCCTTGATAGAAGTAAGCATCCCACAGTCCGCTGCCGTCACGGGTATCAAGTTCAATCCTATAGGTCTCGGTGCTTGCAGCGGAAGTCGTGCTACCCTCATTCGAAGCAGTGCCGTCAGTGAACGCCGAACTGGTGGACGCATTGCCGCGCTTAATAAGCCAGGCCACACCAGTCTGAAACAAACGATCTCCTTCAGAGTCATCAGCAAAGCCGAGGCCGCTCCAATCGCCGCCCCCGGATACAGACACGGTTGCATTGAAGGTAAGCGTGTAGACGTATCCATCAACCGGGTTGAATGCCAGTTGACCCTGAGTATCGTCCTCAATTAGGCCAGCTTGGGTAAAGGATGGAGTGTTAATGCCCGTGATGACCCAGTTGGCCGTGGACGTGCCGTGGTCCGCACCGAGGATAATGCCGGTGTTGGCGGTGTCGGGCGCAACCAGGCCCAACGAACCGGTTCCACCATCAAAGGTGTGCTGGTACAAAACAGTTGCAGCTTGCGCTGAACCGACCAGCAGGGCCAGGCCTGAAGCGGCAAGGATGGGGGACAAACAATGCTTTCTCATGAGAGGATTTGTTGAGGACGTTGAAGCTTTCGGTTTTTCCTCAGAATCTGACTGTTCGGAGAACCAAAATGGTTTTCGGTTCAGCCGATCCCGGAGGAATAAGGGATTCGCAGGGGAAGGTCTCGATCAGCGGAAACGTTACACGATTTTTTCGCGGAAATCCGGCGGGGCGGGAAAAACGAGGGTGCTGGGGTGCGGACGGAGATTCTTGATCGGGGGGGGGCGCAACCGCGTCGCCCCTGGCGGTCGGTGAGAATCGCAACGCGAGACTCGAGCAAAATTGGTCGAGGTGGGCCCAAGGGGAGCCAACCTCGTCGTCAGAGAGTTGGTCGATGAGTGAATTTCTCCCATTCGATGGCGTTGCGGGCGGCGGCGGCTCATGGGTGGGTGGAGAATTCTGCGCCGAGTGGATCCCGTGGAGGACGCGGATGAATGTTCCGGTCAGGGCAGACTCACGGCACGGACGAAGTCCTTCGGGCTGCCGGTCAGCGTCATCCTCACCGTGGCGTCGCCATTCGTGTCGGTGGTGACGAAATCACCGCTGGCATCGACATCTCCGGGATCGGTGCCCGGGTTCGCCTGACTGAGCGGGGTGACCAGGGTGCCGGGAGAGAAGTCCAGAGTGGTGGACGATCGGAACTCGAAACTGGCTGCGGCACCTCCGTCGGCAAGCGTCACCTCCCAGATTCCTCCGCCCAGGCTCGAAAATGATGTGATTCTCGGCGACGGGGTCTCGACGGCATCGACGCTGAGCGAGAACGACTGGAACGCGGCGGTCCCCGCGGCAGCGTAAAGCGCGCCAATGCCGACACTCTCAATCTCAACGGCATCGAGATCGCTCACCGTCCTCTCAAGGGAGCCACTCACATAATATTGCGCCGACCAGTTGCCTGCGCCGCCGGTGGTATCCAGAACGAATGTCAGGGTCGTGGGAGCGGTGGTGTCGAAAGTACCGGTCACCTTACCGGCATCTGTAGTACCTCCATTGGGATCGAAGAAAAGCTGTTGGCCACCACTGCCTTGTGTGAGTCCCCAAACACTCAGGCCATCGCCATTACCAAGGGGATCGCCGGTCCAATTGTTGGTTGCGAAGAACCCCGCCGCGTGCCAGCCGAGACCGTTCCCGGTGACTGCATCATTATCAAAGTTGGTCGTTACGGAAAGGGTGTAGATGTAGCCATCTTTAGGCGTGAAAGAGAGCGTAGCACTGTCGCGGATGTTACCCGAGGCAGGGTTCGCGTCATAGGTGCCATCCGCCCGGAACAGGGCGTCCGCGGTCCAAGTCTCACCAGAAACTGTTCCGTACTGGGTGTGCTGCGCACCTGTGGCACCGGAGGTATCCACGGCGACGCCATTCAATGGACCGCTACCGGTGGTGAAATCGTACGAGTAGAGCACGATCTGGGCACTGGCAGGGCCGGCAGGGAGCGCGAGGATGGAGAGTAAA
Organism: Haloferula sp. A504; assembly: GCF_044385805.1. Taxonomy (NCBI): domain Bacteria; kingdom Pseudomonadati; phylum Verrucomicrobiota; class Verrucomicrobiia; order Verrucomicrobiales; family Verrucomicrobiaceae; genus Haloferula; species Haloferula sp. A504. The sequence goes on along the minus strand of NZ_JBISBU010000013.1, from coordinate 97,783 downwards.
ACGAGTGGAATTTCCGATAATTTCATGGGTTGGGATATGATGGTTTAGGGGATCTGACTGTTCGAGAAACCAAAATGGCTCCGACTCCAACCGATCGCGGAGGGATAAGGGTCGTATAGTATTGGGAATAGGTTCCGATCAGCGGAAACGTTACACGATTTCTCCCGGGAACCCGGCGGGGTGCGGGAGCATGGGATGCTCGGCGGGAAAACCCGGAGATTCCGAGGGTTCAGCGCCGCTGCGGCAACGCACCGGGACTTGCTTCCCGGTGGAGGCGGACGCGGTCGAAGCCGGATTGAAACCGGATCTCATCGCGCTCAGTACGGGGTGGGATTTAGGACGCTTACCCCGGACAGAAAAAGGACACGACAGAAGAAGCGGCGATCGTTAAAGGCACTGACTTGAGCGAAGGCAGCAGAGGCATCCTGCCGCTGAGGACCTGGAACCGGCGGCTGGAGGCACGCTTCTACTATGGATTCAGCGGCCGTTCCCTGCCAGATCCAACTTTACGGGGACTGGTGGTTTTCCAGCAATGCTTTCCATGCTGTTATGGATCGCTTCAGGTTGGCGCGCTTGTCACCCTTGACATTATGGCACTGCAGGGTGACGGGGCCGCCGTATCCGATTTTTCGGGCGCTCCGTCAGATTTGCTTGAGTGATTGAGCGCGCATTTTGAGGAAGAGATGCTTGAGATTGGTCATGCCGCAGGCTCGGTGGATCAGGCGTGCAATCTGGTTGTTGAAGGCTTCGATGCGGCCGGAGGTGACGCGGTGCTTGAAGTAGGCGGTGACCTCCTTGAGGTCGCGCATGACCCCTCTGGCGAAGCGGATCATTGGCTCGATGCCGGATGCCAGCACCGCATCATGCCACCGCCGCATTCGCGCGCGGGCGGAGCGGACGCTCGGCGAATGGGTGTAGATTGCACGGAAGTCTTCCTTGAGGATGTAGGCCATCGAGAGCTTCTCGTTGAGCCGCGTGATTTCGAGCAACCGGTCGCGGCCGGATTCGTCGAGGTTCTCGCGGTTCATCATGAGCAGGTAGCGCGAGCCCTTGATGACCTTCTTGCCTTCGGCCTTCGCGCTGCGCCACTCGCTGCGGCGCACCTCGTCGATGGCCGAGTTCAGATTCGCCATGATGTGGAAGCGATCATGGACGATCTCCGCCTTGGGCAACTGCTCGGCAAGCACGGAGCGATAGGCCCCGTTGCGGTCGATGCACACCGCGCGGATCGAGTCCTTCTGCTCCCGGGTAAGGGTGGCGAGGAAGCTCTCCAGGCTTTCCTTCTTCTTGCCCTCGGCCATATGGAGCAGCTCGCCGGTCCGGCCGTTGAGCACGACCGTCACGTAACCGTGGCCCTTGCGGACGGACTTCTCATCGACCAGCAGCACTTCGAGCCCGTCGAGGTCGGGCTCGGGCAGGTCGGCCTCCAGGACGTCGGTCTCGTAGCGACGCACCGTGGATGCGCCGATCTCGAACATCGACGCGACGTCGCTGGCCGGACAGACCGAGGCCCACGCCGCCACCAACCGCATCAAGCGCCACGTCGCATTGCGGGTCGGGTGGACCTCAGGCGGCCGCGGTGTGCTCAGCTCCCCGCATCTCGGACAGCGTCCCTGGACCGCAGGCAGCGTGACCCAGACGGCGGTCTTGTCCGCCACAGGAAGATCAAAGACGCAGATCTCGCCCTCGCGGACCTCGTCGAGGACCACTTCGCACCCGGGGCAGCGAGGTTTGCAGCGGCGGTCCCGACGCATCTTGACTTGCACGCCAATCATTTCGACGAGAATCTTGTCCACGACGCATCCGGTGAATTCATACAAGGCTTTGAGGTTGAGCGATTTCACACTCCCAGCCCACAGCCATTCCCGGGTGCGTCACCTCTTCAGTGCGTCAGCAAATCTGGTGGAGAGCCATTTTTCGAAGGGCGTCCAAAAGTCTTTTCTGGGGAAAGGTTCCTTCGTCCAGTGGCCGGATTAGTGTTGTCCAGTCTTCGCCATCAGTGTCCGCGCCGTTGGTGCTGACTGAAAACAGTCGTGGGGATGCTCTTTCCAGAATGCCTTCCAAATCCTTCTCATCTTCATTGATGAGAAAATGGCACAGGTTGAACATCACTCCAAGGTTGGGGTGGTCTACCTTATCGGCCAGATCGATTGCCTGCGGCATGGTTGCAACGGTGAATCCACGATGGGGATACAGTGCGACACGGACGTTCATCTTTTCCGCGGATTCCGCTGTCTGTCGGATGGATTCGATGAGTTCGGGTGTGATCTGTTCTCTTACGGTCAACTCGATCATCCCTCCGTCTCCGAGTGCCCGGTAACTATCGGGATCAATCGGAGTCTCTTCGGCGGTGAGGTAAACGCTCAATACTTTCAAGCCATTCCTTCGATACGCCTCAACACGCTTCGCAAGCTCCGGGCCTTCCTCGCCAACTTGGCTTATCCCGTCATAACCCAGTTCCTTGAGGAGGAGGGCTTCCTTCTTGTAGCCGAGGGCAGGCACGCCGTTTCTAAATGCATGGAACTCCGGTTGGTGGCTTTCATCCGCGTGTGCGACCAGGCATGCCAGCAAAGACAGGCATATTTTCAGGCAATGGCTTTTCATACGTTTTCCCAGTTTCTTGATGAACGCTTGTAGATGAGACTCTTTGTGAATTCGGCTTGGTTGCCTACGAATGCCTCATGGTCCGGATCCCATTGAACGGATGTGTCGAGACCTATGGCAAGATGACCGAGATGAAGCGCCGTCGCAAGGCGATGCCCGGCTTCAACATGATAAGCCCCCGGTTTGCGCGTTTTCATGCTGTCCAGGAAATCACGGTGTTCAATGGGTGGCAGTGGCCAGAGATTCTTGAACTCTTTGATGCGTAGAATATTCTTGGAGCTGGCCGACCAGGTTCCGTTCCAGCCTTCGCACCGCACCCAACCATCGGTGCCGACAAACTTGATATCAATTCCTCCGTCTTTTACGAACATCTCAACATGGTTCGAATAGCGGTAGTTCAAATTGTAGTCCCCCGGTGTGTTCGAGAGGAATTTTTTCGGATTGGGTATGACGCCACTGCCGGAAACTTCCACCGGACCGCTCGCATCCATGCCTGCACCCACTTGGGCCGTGTCGATCAGATGTGAGCCCCAATCGGTCAGTGAACCGCCCGAGTAGTCCGTAATCGTGCGCCAGACATTCGGCTGAGTCAGCGTGGGGGTATAGGGACGGAATGGAGCAGGCCCCAGCCACAGATTCCAGTCAAGGTCATCGGGAACCGGAGCAGGCGAGTCTTTCAAATGGGGTTTCAGTGTGGGAAGTGAGACGTGGATGGCCTCGAGCTTGCCAATCGCCCCGTCACGCACCCAGCCCGCAAGCCGGTGATATTTGATCAGCGAACGATCCTCGATGCCCCATTGGAACACGGCTTCACGCCTGGCAACTTCCTGGGCCAATTCCCGCCCTTCAGTGATCGTCAGACTCGGCTTCTCGCAAAATACATCCTTGCCGGCTTTCAGGGCGGCCATCGACATCGGTATATGCCAATGATCCGGCGTGGAAATCACCACGGCGTCGATATCCTTTCGGGCAATGAGTTCACGAAAATCCTGATAGACCGAACAGTCGCGGTTCTTGTAGTGCTCATCGACTTTCTTCTTGGCGTTCACCGCAGCAGACTTCCTTGCATCGCAGACCGCCAAGGCCACAGCGTCTTTCTGGTTGAGGAAGGTGCCCAGGTTTCGTCCAGTACCTTGACTCCCCATTCCAATAAAACCCAAGGCGATCTTTTTGGACGGCGCCGTATCCCCAAGGACAGATGAAGGGACAATCGATGGAAATGCCAGTAGCGTGCCTGCGCCACACGCGTTTTTGAGTAGTTTGCGACGTGTGAGTTTCTTTTCCATGTTGAGGCGAGGTAAAGACCAAACAGCCAGCCAAAATGCCAGGATGTCCGGTTGCTTCCAATCATTTACGGATGACAGGTAACAATCACTGCACTCAGGGCACCAGCAGCTTATCGAGCAGGTCTGCGGGAATCTCGTGGCCGGGTTTGAACTCTTCACTGCCGACGTATTGCAGCAGGCTGTGAAGCATCTGGCGCACCTCGGGCTGATCCAGATGGCCCTGCAGATCGGCGGCACAGACGAACAGGCGGCCCTTGCCCACCTTGGTCTCGAACATCAGGCCCAGCTTGTGCAGCCGGCCGATGCTGTCGATGGCTTGCACCAAAGGACGGTAATCCCCGGCGGTTTCGTCGAGGATGATGAAGCGCGACTTGCTGATGATGTACCACCACTGCCAGTTGGTGTGGAACCCGGTGGGGAAATGGCGCAAGGCCGGATGCTCCGGGTCACACAGCATGCCGATGGTCACCGGCGGATCCTCCAGACCGCGCTTGCGCGCGCCCATCATGAACATCGGCGACCAGAAACCGGCCTTGAAGGCGGAGGGCACGCTGTGGGGAAGGGTCTCCGGATCGGGCAGCAGCAGCACCGCACCGCCCTTGGCAAGGTGGGCCTGGGTCCCGGCATCCGCGTAGCTTTTGGCCACCAGGACCCCCTCGGGAACACGGGTGTCGACCGTGGGTGGATAGACCCACAGGGGGTAATTGTTCCTCGACTCGGTGCCCTTGATCTGGAGCCAGAGCGTCAGCTTTTGCGCGGGGCCCTCGGCGGGAACCTTGGCACAGAACAGGTCGATCTCGGTGAGTTCACCCTGGGGCAGTGTCACCGGATCGAAGGCACCTCCGTCGATCTCCTTGCCGGCCTGATCCACCAGCGACCAAGTGACCACCGCGTCCTCCATGTCCTCAGGCCCGTAATGCGAGACCTGCACCCGTCCGCGGATGGGCTCATCCCGGGTCCAGGTATACTGTTTCACCCGCAACAGCGGCACGGTCGGGTTGCAGTAACGGCGGCGCTCTTCCGGGGTGATGATGCCCTTCGAGTCCATGAAGAGGTCGAGCATGCCGACCAGCGCGGTGCCCTGACCGGCGAAGTCCTGTATGTCGAGCAACTGGTAGCCGCCGAGATCGGGGGTGCGCAGCGCGGACTCGATGTCCTCGCGCTTGCAGATCGCAGCCAGAGCACCCGAGGCCCGCTGGAAGTCCCTGGCCTGATCGCCCATGCCGGTCGCCTCGAGCCGTTCCTTGAACAACTCGTAGTTCCAGCCGCGGGTGACTCCGGTGAACTTGGGAATCTCGCTGAAGTCGGGGAACACCTCGTAGACCCCGTTCTCATGGGAAATCATCGGAGCGGGCACCCCGCTGATGGTGTCCGAGTAGCAGACCATGGTGGAGGGCGGCTGATGGTCGATGTGTCCCTTGTAATTCGTGTAGTGGTAGTAGGCACCGCGCAGCGGCAGCGGGTTGCCGCGATCGTCGGTGATGGCCTTGGCGACCCAGAAGTCGTCGCCCTCGGCAAAACTCGGATTCCAGTGCATGTTGTTGGAACCCTGGGCGTAAAGCTTGTCCGGGGCGATGGAGCGGAAGTGGCGCACCAGTTCGAACATGCCCTCGTTGCGGCCCAGTTCGTTGCCGAGGGTGAACATGGTGAAGGAGGGGCTGTTGCCGAAATATTGCAGGATCAACTCGCCTTCCCGCTTGCCGTAATCGTAGAGCGAGACCTTGGCATCCGAGTCGTTGACGGCCAGGTAGTCGATGTTGTACTCGGCGGCATCCGCATTGTCCGGAGCCTTGAAGGCGCTGCGCTTGTTGGGCAGTTCGGGCTGGAGATAAAAACCCAGTTCGTCGGCCGCCTCGAAGGAGGCCATCGGCGGACACCAGGTGTGATAGCGCACGTGGTTGATGCCCCAGTCCTTGAGAATGCCGTAAATCCTGAGCCAGGACTGCATGTCCATCGGGGCGTAGCCGGTGAGCGGGTAAAGGCAGCAGTCGATGCGGCCGCGCAGGAACACCTTCTTGCCGTTCATCAGCAGCAGGTTGCGGTCGCGGGTGAACTCGCGCATGCCGAAGCGCACGGTCTTGCTCTCCACGCTCGCGCCGCGCTTGATCTCAAGTTCGAGTTCCATCAGCGCCGGATTGAACTCGTCCCACAGTGGCATCGTCTTCTCCGGTGTGTAGGTGGAGGTCCATTCGCGACCGTCTTTGTCGACCTTCACCGGGCCGCTCAGTTCATCAAAGGTCTCGGGCTGGTCGACGTTGACACTGCGGCCGCGCACCCGGATTTCCACCTCCGCATCGGCCCCGGTCTGGTTGCCGATCATCACCCTGAGATTGGCCCGGTTGGTTTCGATGTCCGGCAGCACCTTTACCGACTCGATCCACACCCGGTCGGTGGCCCGCAGCTCCATCCGCCCCACCACCCCGTTCCAGTTGGTCTGGGTGCGCTCGTCCACCGCGTGCGAGGGACCGACCGGCGGCATGATGGAGTTGTCGACCAGCAGGGTGATGGTGTTCTTCGCGCCGGGCCGGATGGCCTCGGTGAGCTGGTGGACATGCGGTGCGCTCAGGCTGTCGTCCCAGCCGCAGTAGACTCCGTTGACCCAGACCTGACAATTCTTGGTGCGCTCGAGAAAGAGGGTCACCCGCTTGCCTTCCCAGTCCCCGGGGACGTCCACTTCACGCTGATACCATGCGGCTCCGATCCATTTCCACGGCCGGGCCAGGCGGTCGTCGACGCGCTCGGTGTTGCGGAGGCCCTTCCGGTTTTCGTCCGTCGTGCCGGGCAGGTTCACCGAATCCTCGAGTGCCTTGCCATACCATTTCTGATCGACACCCACCTTGTCGGCATCCAATTGGAAGGACCATCGACCGGAGAGATCCATGGTCTGCGCACCATGACAGAGCACCGTGATGAGGGGGAGGATGAGAAGCAACGGCAGTTTCATGGCGGATGTCCGGGTGATCTGGTTCATGAACAGAACTTGGTCTTTCCTGTTCGTGAAGTCAGGCACAAGGCCGTGGTGGAGTGAGATCGCTTGGCTCTCGCGTCACTCAACTTTTCCATCACGAAGCGCCCACAACCCGGGGGTTGGCTCGGTTTCATGAGGTCGATTCAGGGGGCGGAAGCAACGGTGCCCTTGAGGCGCCCGAAGAGCCTGACTGTCGCGGACTCGGTGGCGTCGGTGATGGTCGCCACGATGTCGATCAGGGCATCGCCTTCGCCATTCGTGCCTCCATCGGTCGCCACGAAACTGACGCTGCCGGAGGCGGTGGGCTCCACAATCGGGTTGGGATCCCCAACCGCGCCGGGTACCGGCACACTGAGCCACGGGGCGACCAGGTCGCCGTCATACTCGAGATTGAGCAGCGACGCCCCGCGGGCGGCCGCGGCCAGGCAGGAGAAGGTCATGACCAGGTCTCCGCCCGCCTCACCGAGCGTCGGAAGCAGGCCCGTCGCGTCGGTCGCCGGGGTGTCCGCACCGAGGAGGAAGGCCACGCCGTCCGGCACCCCGTCTCCATTGGCGTCGCCTTCGAAGGTCTCGCCACCGGTCGCCCACGCATCGAAGCCGACAGCAGGAGCCAAGTCGAAAGTGATGCCTCCAAGAAGGGTGGTCCGGCCAACGCCCGTCAAGCCCCACACCTGCACCTCATCTCCGGCAGTGATGCCGCTGAGATCAAAGGAGTGCCAATCCGGGCTATCGTTCCTGGTCAACGAACTGACCGTGGCCAGGACGGTCGTGCCGTCCGATGCCCGGAGGTCGAAACCGCTGGCCGGATCGCCGGTAATATTGTCGTTCATCAGGGTCATGACCAAGTCGGATGGCACGCCGGAACCAAAGGTGACCGTGGCAATCAGAGAATCTACAGCGGTGATATTTCCTGAACTCGTCCCGCTGACGATCGCCGCAGGGCTCCCATCCACCGGATTGTCGATCGAAGCATAGCCGAATTGGGCCTGGGTCAACCCGCTCGTGACGCCGAGGTAACCCGGCAGAGAGAACAAAGGACCATTGGCACCATTTACCCCGGTGGTGTTCTCTCCGGCCGCGCCGAAAAGGTAATACCCTTCCGTACCGAGAATGTCATCGCCGTCGGGGTCGTAGGTCTTGTCGACACTCGAGGTCCGCCACCCGGTCATGTCGGCTTGCGTTCCAAGATAGCTGGCGGTGGTTTCGGCGAAGTCATCGGAGGAAATGGCGAAAACCTCGCGGACGGGCTCCTGGCCGTCGATGGTCACCCGCATGGTCGCGGCGCTCCCGATTCCGTCGGCGGCATCGGTCAAGGTCACCGTCTGCCATTCAGACCAATTCGAGGTGTTGAAGTTGAGCGTCGCCCCCCCAGCCACGGTCAGTGTCGTGTCTCCCGAGAAGCGAGTGGTCCGCACGGTGACGGTGGTGCCGGGGTCGTGGGACAACCGGACCGTGAAGTCCCCGGTTTGCCCTTCGCCGAAGTTCACCGTATCCGTGCTCAGCAGAACTTCGTAGCTGGTGTAGGTGCCCGCGGGCTCGTTTTCGGACGAAATCGAGTTTTGCACGGCGGTGAGCTGCGACTGCAGGTCGGACAATTGGGACGCATAAGCGGGATTTCCGGACAGATCGGTTGTTTCCTGGATGTCGGTGGCCAGGTTATAGAGGGCACCGTTTCTCAGTTTCCAGTCGCCGCTCAGGATCGTGGCGGGTATCGCGCCGACATTTTCATCGATGGCGTAGTTTCGGGAGAGGCTCGTCGCCTGCCCGGAGAGGATGGGCCACAGGTCCACTCCATCGATCGTGCGATCCTGGGGGGGCGTGCCGCCCGCCAGCCCGACCAGGGTAGGCAGCATGTCAGTCAGGCCGGCGAGTTGACCGGTCACCACCCCGGCCCCGATCTGCGCGGGCCAGCGCATCAGGAAGGGCACGCGCACCCCGCCCTCCAGGCTGGATTGCTTGAAGTCCCGCAGCGGGTAGGCGCTCCCCATGGCATTCTCTTCCAGGTCCAGCCCAAGCCCATTCAGATTCCAGGGGCCGTTGTCCGAGGTGAAAATCACCAGTGTGTTCTGCGCGATGTCGAGGCTGTCCAAGAGGTCGAGTATGCGCCCCGTGCTATGATCGACCTCCTTGATCACATCGTAGTAGTAGCCAAAGCCGCTCGTGTCCTGGAATTTCGGCCATGTCGTCCCATCGGCATTCGTGAACTCACGGTCGGAAGGCACCGTGGGGCGGTGTGTCATCGAATGGGCGAGCATCAGGAAGAAGGGTTTGTTCCCCGCGGCTTTTCGGCCGATGAAGTCAAGCGCCCGCTCGGTGTATTTCCAGGTGAGTTGGGCCTGTTCCGTCGAGGCGGAGACATCGTTATCAAGGATGGTTTCTCCCTCAATCAATTGGAGCGAGGGCATGTCGTTGCTGTAGGGCAAGCCGTAGAATTCCTCAAAGCCATGGCGGGTGGGCATCATCTGGAACGCGAGTGTCTGGGTCGGATTGTAGCCGAGATGCCACTTGCCGACCAAGCCGGTCGTGTAGCCCTGCTCGCGCAGAAGTTCCGGAAGTGTCACCTCGGTGGTATTCAACCCGGTGTTGCTGGTGGGCCAGAAGGCGGCTCTTGTACCATCACTTGGAATGTTGATCCGGGTCCGGTAGCGGCCGGTCATCAGGCAGCCACGCGCGGCGGAACAACTCGGATTGGCATGGAAGGAGGTGAAGCGGATTCCCTCGGTGGCGAGTGAATCGATCCGGGGCGTCAGCAGGCGCGCCAGGTTCGGTTCGGGCATGTTGGTGCCCACGGTCTGAGCGGAGGCGGGCCCGGCGTCCGGGTAGTAATCCGTCGTGCTCGGATAGGTCTGTATGCCCAGGTCATTGTAGCCGACGTCATCCATGAAAATGATGATGATGTTGGGCTTGTCCGGTGGCGGCGGGTCGATGGCCGACAACGCGGGACAGAGGCAAGCGGCTGAGAGGAGGATGAGTCGGGGCAATTTCATGCAAAAGGCAAATTCCTATCAGTCGATGGATCAAAGGCTTCCACAAGTTCCTCAAAACTGAGTTGCTGTTGCCAGGAAATCGCCTTTTCAGGAGCCGGCGGAAAGAACCCTGCGGGCCGGGGTTGGAGGGGGGTGGGCGGAAAGGCCCCACAGACGGCCGCCTTTGCTTGCAGGCTGTCGATGGGACCTCGATTTGGAAATGACGTCCCGGATTAGCTGCGCCTTCTGCGAACCAGAAGACCAAGCATGCTCAGCCCCACCAAGCCAACGGATGACGGTTCGGGAACCACGTCGAAGGTGATGCCCCCAAGAAGGGTGGTACGGATCGTATTGCCAGGGTTGGTCAAGCCCCACACTTGCACCGAATCTCCGGCAGTGATACCGCTGAGATCGAAGGAGTGCCAATCCGGGACATCGGTCTGGGTGAATGAATTGACCGTGGCCAGGACGGTCGTGCCGTCAGACGCCCGGAGGTCGAAACCAAAGGTCGGAGCACCGGTTAAATTGTCGTTCATCAGGGTGATGACCAAGTCGGATGGCACGCCTGAAGTAAAGGTGATCGTGGCAATCAGAGAATCTACAGCGGTGACAGCTCCTGAAGTCGTCCCGCTGACGATATCCGCAGGAGTCCCATCCACCGGATTGTCGATTAACGCATAGCCGAATTGGGCCTGGGTCAACCCACTCGTGACGCCGAGGTAGCTCGGCAGAGAGAACAAGCCACCATTGGCAGCATTTACCCCAGTGGTGTTCTCTCCGGCCGCGCCGAAGAGGTAATACCCGTCCGTGCCGAGGATGTTATCGCCGTCGGGGTCGTAGGTCTTGGCGACACTCGAGGTCCGCCAATCGGTCATGTTGGCCTGCGTGCCGAGGTAGGAGGCAGTCACTGCGGCCTGCGCGGGGACGGCCAGCGCAGCGAGCGCCAGCAGCGTCTGTGTCGGTTTGTTCATTTTCATTTTGGCTGTGATCGACTGGGGGAACCGTTTTGACGGCAACCATTGGGGAAGGCTCCGGACAGCGGGAACGTTACAGATTTTTTCGCAGGAATCCGGCGACGGCACCGGAAAACCCGTAGATTCAGGGCGTTCAGCGCCGCTCCTGCGAGGCACCGGGACTCGCTTCGCGGTGGAGGCGGACGTTGTCGAAGAAGCCATGCTGCTTCTCTCCGTCGCGCGATGAGCCGAGCCCGACGAGGAGGATGCCGATCTTTCCGGGTCGCTGAAGATCCGCTTCCCGGACCGTGTGCACGAAGGACACATCGCGGAAGCTGCCGTTACCGGAGAGGTCCCCCGTGGCCGGATTGACCGCGATCCGGCCCGAGTTCGCGACCGTATCCTCCATGGTCGGGACGCCCCGGGGCGAGAAGTCCCCGTCGGTCAAACCAAAGAACGTCTGATCATTCCATCGGAGTTCACGCAAACCCAGCGCGATCGTGAGGGTCAACTTGTCGCCGACTTCCAGGCTGGACCACGGAGTGCCGGTCACGTTCAGGACGCTTGCACCGGACATCAGCGACAAGGTCTGGGAATTCCGGCCCTTTGCCGGGGGATACGGGTGCAGCTCGGACTCATCAAGCCCGCCCCAACCGACATGGACCTGTGTTGGCTTGCCACTCTGGGCGATCCAGCCCGTCAGTTGCCCCCCCAAGTCGCCCCGATCCCCTTTACGGAAGTCGCCTCCCGGATCGGGGTTTCGGTCCATTTCGAAGCTGGGATTGACCACGAAAATCCGCTGTGGAAGACGGGTTACGAAATCTCCGCGCCGGACCGGGATCTTGTCCAGACCGCCCCCGGCCGCGACCTTGTGGGCTTCGCCCGCCCTGAGAACCGTCCGCGTGCCGTCATCGCCGCTGCCTGCCATCGTCACCGCCACCGAGCCCTTGATGGCGTGAATCTCGTGGGAACCCTTGGCCGGAGCCACGACGCCGAATTCCGTCCCGAGATCCACGACCGAGAACCGGGCGGTCTGGACGGTGAAGCCCACGCCCGCGGGCGGCACCTCGGACCACAGGCTTCCCTCGCGCAGCCGGACATGATTCTCCGCGAGGACCTCCAGGTGCGCCGGTGCCTCGATCACGCAGCGAATTCCGGATTCGAAGGTCGCCTCCAAGGTGCCGTGATCGAGATCAAGCTGCGAGCCGACCTGGAGGACCCTGCCTTTCGCCTCCACATCCTCGCCCGTGTGACTCAGGGTAAAGCTGGAGTCGGGCCCGACTTGGAAATCCGCCACGGGTGCCGGTGCGCGCGGGACCATTGTCACCCACAGAACCAGCCCGGAAATCAGCAGCACGGCCGCCGCCGCCAGCAGCGAGCCCTTGACCATCCGGCGCCGCTGCCGGGCGAGCAGCCGCTCGATGGGAATGACCGGCACGTGCTCGATGCCGGACCTGCCAGCCGCCTCTTCCTGCAGGGCGATGTGCAGAAGAGCGAGATTCCGGTAGAGCTCACGCGCGTCCCGACACTCCCGCAGCTCGGCGTCGAGGCGCGTCACCCCGCTTTCGTCCAGGGTTCCATCCAGCAAGGCGAGGATGCGGAACTGCAGATCCTCCAGGGACTCCGGGTTCATGCGGGGCGTTCGTTCAGGGTTCGTTCGATGCACTCCCGGAGGCTGATCCGGATGCGCATCAGCGCCACGCGCAGGGCGGATGCCTTGCGCCCCGTCCGCTGGGCGAGGGACTCCAGCGAATGACCGGGCCGGTAGCGGGCGTCGATCAGGTCCCGCTGGTCTTGCGTGAGCTTCGATTTGCAGCCTTCGAGGGCCCTCAGAAAGGCATCGTGACTCTCGTCGGTCGGCACTTCCTCGGCGAGCAGGTCCAGCAGGTGGGAGGAGAGCACCAGCCGCTTGTTGCGCTTGTCGCGCTTCTGCTGGGTGAGCACCTGGTAGCGGGCGATGGAGAATGCCCAGGCCAGGAAATTCGAACCGGGACGGTAGCGGCCCCGGCTGCCCCAGAGCGTGAGGTTGGTTTCCTGGAGGACGTCACTGACGTCGGGGCTGCCCGGCATCAGCGAAGCGATGAAGGCGTGAATCCTGGTTTGGGAAGCCGTCAGTTGCTGGACGAACTCCTGCAACTGCTGGCCATCGTCCCGGGTCGTTCCGGGGTCTGGATCTTTACTTCCCACCTGCTTGGAAAGGTCTCGGATCACCAAACGTTACCGAAAACTCAACCACTTCTTCCCCAGATTCAATGGAGAAAAGGCCAAGCGAGCGTCCTCTGTGGTGGATAAGCAGCGGGTTGCCGCAAAGCGCCGGGGCGGGCTTCCGACCACCGTGGGGACAGGCACCAGCGACGGCAGAGTGGCTTGAACCGATCAGCAATTCGAACAAGAAGAGGCATGTCCTGGCGTCATGATGACGCGGGTCCGCAGCATGAACAAGACACGCTCATGATCTTGAGATCCATCAGGCTCGCCGTGATGGCGGCAAGTCTCATTCCCGGTATTCTCCGGTCCGAAACCCAACCGCCCAATGTCCTCCTTATCGGGGTCGACGATCTGAATGACTGGGTCGGCTCCTTGGCGGGCATCCGCAGACGTTCACGCCGAACATCGACCGCCTTGCCGCGCGGGGGATGCTTTTCAGCACCGCCCACTGCCAGGGAACGATGTGCAATCCGTCGCGGATCAGCCTGCTGTGGGGGCGCCGTCCCTCGTCCACAGGCTTCTACGACAATCACTACCCGGTCGAGAACGAGCCCGCCTTCCTCAAATCGCACACCAGCCTGCCGGCCTACTTTGCCGCGAATGGCTACAAGACCCTGACGGTCGGGAAGATCTTCCACAATGGAACGCTGGGGCAGTCGCAGGTGGATGGACCGCGGCCCGGCCAGTGGAGGAACGGGGCCGACCAGCCGATTCATCGGGATCGCCAGTGGCACCGTATCTGGGATTTCGGTCCGCAGGATTACGATGAGAGCAAGTTTGTCGATCACATCGTCGCGAGTTGGGCAGTCAAGGAGCTCGGCAAGGATCATGGGGCGCCCTTTTTTCTCGCGACCGGTTTCTACCGGCCGCACGTCCCGTTCTTCCCGCCAAAACGGATCTACGACGCCCTGCCCGACATTCAGCGTCCGCCGGTGGACCCGAACGATTGGGATGACATCCCGAATGCGGCGGACCTGCTCACCCGCCGCAATCCGAAGATTCCCACCCACGACTGGATGCTGCAGCAGGACCGGTGGGACCTGGCGGTCCGTGCCTACCTCGGCTGCATCCGGTGGACCGATGAACAGATCGGACGGCTTCTGGAGGCACTCGACGCCGGACCCCATGCGGACGACACGATCATCGTCCTGTTCTCCGACCACGGATACCACCTCGGGGAGAAGCAGCGGTGGTCGAAATTCTCGCTCTGGGAACGCACCACCCGCGTTCCGCTGATCATCAGTGTGCCGGATGGCTTGACCGGCACCTCCGGCAAGCCGGTCGAACTGCTGAGCATCTATCCCACCCTCGTCGATCTGTGCGGCCTGCCGCCAAATCCGCAGCTTGAGGGCGTCAGCCTGCGGCCGCTTCTCGAGAACCCGAACGCCGCCTGGCCCCACGTTGCCATTTCCACCCTCGGCCAAGGCAACCATGCGATCCGCGACGAACGCTGGCGATACATCCGCTATGCGGGCGGCGGCGAGGAACTCTACGACCACCGGAACGATCCCAACGAGTGGAAGAACCTCGCGGCGGGGAATCCCGAACCGGAGCACGCTGCCGTGATTGCCAGCCTCTCACGGCATCTCCCGGAGACGAATGTTCCGCAGCGTGGCAAGGCGGGACCGGCAGGCGTGGCTCCCGACTAGGGAATCTAGAGCGGGGGAATATGCGGTGGGTGTCAGTTCGTGGCAAGCGGACGGGGCGACGCACGGCGGGCTTGGAGGGATCTCTTCAATCGTGATGCCCTGCCTCCCAGTCGCGCGCCTCACGGCGGTAGATCGGGCTTTTGACGCTTTCGGTGTCGCCATCGGCAAAGGTTTCGGATTCCGGATTCCAACGGATCTTCCTGCCTGAGCGTGCGGCGAGGTGGCCGAGATGCAGGGTGGTGCAGAGCCGGTGGCCGGCTTCGACATGATAGGCGGGTTTGCCGCGCGATTTCATGGCGTCGAGAAAGTCGCGGTGTTCGATCGGGGGAAGTGGCCAGAAACGGGCGGACTCCGGGAAGGTGTCGTTGCGGAGGATGTCGCGATTGCTGGCCGACCATTCCCCGTTCCATCCCTTGCAGCGCACCCATCCGTCGCTGCCGACGAACCGGATGTCCACTTCGCCTTCGGCGACGGAGATCTCGACGCCGTTGGCATAGCGATAGCGGACTTTCGAGTTGTACGGCACGCTGCTTTCGGAGGTGGCGGGGTCGGGGATGTCGCAGGTGCCGGTGATTTCGATCGGGCCGCTGTGTTCCATGGCGGCACCGATTTGCGCGGTGTCGACCAGGTGGGAACCCCAGTCGGTGATGACGCCGCCGCTGTAGTCCCGGATCATCCGCCAGTGCTGCGGGTGGGTGCGATTCTTGGTGTATGGGTGGAACGGGGCCGGGCCGAGCCAGAGGTTCCAATCGAGATCCCGGGGCACCTGGGCGGGGGATTCTTTTGGGTAGGGGCGATTGTGGGGCAGGGTGACCTCGACGGTTTTCAGTGTGCCGATCATGCCGCTGCGGACCCAGCCTGCGAGGCGGTGGTATTTGATGAGCGAGCGGTCTTCGAGCCCCCATTGGAAGACGGCGTTGCGCTTGGCGACCTCATCGACCAGTTCGCGGCCCTCGGTGATGGTGAGGCTGGGCTTTTCGCAGAACACGTCCTTGCCCGCACGCAGCGCGGCCAGCGACATCGGGACGTGCCAGTGGTCGGGGGTGGAGATGACGATGGCGTCGATGTCAGTGCGGGCGATGACTTCGCGGAAGTCCTGATAGACGAGGCAGTTGGTGGATCTCGAGTGTTGATCGACGGTCTGTTTGGCCTTGGCGGCGGAGGATTTCCGCGCGTCGCATACGGCGATGACGCGGGCGTCGGGTTGGTTGAGGAAAGTTCCGAGATTGCGGGAGATGCCATGTGAACCCACACCGATGAACCCGAGGGTGATTTTGTTCGATGGAGCATCCTTGCCCAGCAGGCGCGACGGGATGATGAGGGGCGCGGTGGCCGCTGCCAGGCAGCCGAGGAGCTTGCGGCGGGTCGGGTCGGGTCGGGCGGCGGTGACGCTCATGGGCGGTGGAAACGAGCGGGTTTGGAAATGTCTTACAAGCCGGGGCCCGGCGGTGGATGACAGATCCAGGTTGCGGGCCGCGTAGCGGCAGCAAGATGCGTGCTCTGCTGATTTTCGTTTGTCTCGTGATGCCAATGCGTGGAGCGGAGGAGGCGCCGTTCGCGCCTGCCTTTTATCCGTTTCAAAACGGGGTGAAGTTCGGGTCGTTGGAAAAAGGGGTGCGTGCGGTGAAGAAGCTGGGCTACGCCGGGATCGGTTCGGTTTATCCGCGGGATGTGGCGGGTTTGCTGGCGGCATGCGAGGGCGAGGGGCTCAAGGTTTTCAGTGTCTACGTTGGCGGCAAGGTGAGTGCGGATGGATTCGAGTATGGCAGGGAAGTGGCCGAGGCGATCGACCATCTGAAGGGAACCGGCGCGTTGGTGGAACTCTACGTCCAGAGGGGGAGGAATCCGAATGACGAGCAGGCGGTCGCTTTTGTCCGGGAAATCGCCGGATTGGCGAAGGATGCGGGGTTGAAGGTGGTGCTTTATCCGCACGTCAATTTCCACATCGAGCGGGTGGATCACGCGGCGCGCATTGCCAAGGCGGCGGGAATGGAGAATGTGGGGGTGGCGTTCAACCTCTGCCACTTTCTGAAAGTCCAGAGCGGCGATGATCTCGCCGCGACACTCCGGGAGGCGAAACCCTGGCTTTGGAGTGTGAGCATCTGTGGCGCGGATGCGGATGGCAAGGATTGGGGTACGCTGATCCGCCCGCTGGACGAGGGCACGTTCGATCAAGCCGGGTTGTTGGGAATGCTGCGCGGGATGGATTACCGGGGAGCGGTGGGCCTCCAGTGCTTCAATATCAAGATCGATGCGAAGGAGAATCTTTCGCGGTCGATGGAGGCGTGGGAAAAACTGATAAGCCGTTAGCCCTCGCGATAATCGCGGGGAATCGGGATCGACGATCCGGAGACGGTGCCGGCAGGCAACTGGACCTGCGAGATACCCGGCGAGACGGGGTTCTTCCGAGTGAGACCCGGAATCTCCGACGATGACACGAGTGGCAAGCCAGGGGCTTGATCAGGGGGTGGTTCGGAGGCGGATGAACTTCTTCTCGGCGGCATCCACCTCCATGCTGAAGGTGATTTCGTCATAGCCGCTGACGACGTCCTTGACCACACTCAGACCCGGACTTGCAGATACCGCTCCATCGGGCACGGGATGGATCTCGGCGAGGTCATCCGGCGAATTGCCGACCTCGACCTGCAAGGTGGTCTGACCGTCAATGGAGGCCTGGGAACGCCGGAAGCGGAAGTCCACGCGGTCGCCCTCCCGCGTCACGGTGGGCAGCTTCTCCAAGTCGTTCGCGAGATGGCTGCCTCCCAGCACGTACTCGACGGCGTTCATCACCCCGTCCTGGTCGAAATCGTCAGTCGGCAGGCTGTTCGGCGCGTGGGTGGACGCCCAAAGCGCATAGCCCTGCTTCGGCGCCTCCGTCACGGTGATGGCCGAATTGCTGCGGACGGAGGGATCGAAATAGGGAACGAGCACGGCCTCCGCCTGCGTGTTGCCCCCTCCGTTGGAGGTGAGGCTGTTTCCCTGATACTGGATGGCGCTGCCCGCACCAAGATACATTCGAACGGTTCCGTCCTCACGATCCTCCACGATGCCGAACCGTCCGGTGAAGCTGATCCCGATCCCACTGTTGCTGAACGTCTGCGTGGCTTGGGGATTGCTGACCACATAATGCGTCACACTCTCACCATCGACCACGCTCTCGACCTTCACACACCGGACAACGCCGCCCTGCGAGAAAGCTTCCACCGATTGCACGGTCGAGCCGTCGGATTCGAACGATGGTTCGAAGACGCTGACGAAGGGATTCTTCCACGCCTCACCCGTCTGACGAACGACGACCGCGGGCGCGTTTCTGGAATGGTAGGGGGACGGGGCGTCGACGATCGGTGGCGAAGCCACTCTCGCGATCTCGCGGCTGGCGATGGTCGGCATGCGCATGTCCATTCGGCTCACGCGCCCGCCGATCGTCGCCTTGAAGCGAACGAAGAGAGGATCCGAGGTCGCGGTGGAGACGCTGGTATCGCTGAAGTAACGCCAGCCCGGTTGCTGGTAGGAATCGCCGATGTCGCTCTGGAATCGATTCGGGGAGCTCGTCAGGCTGAGGATGGATCCATCGGCTTGGATGGCCGGGTTCAGGTCGCCGATGTTCCGGTAGATGTAGTCGTGGTATTCGTTGTCCAGGCTCGAGTCCGAGCGAAAGACATCCACATAGAAACCGGTGGTCGGCGAGCTGCGCACGATCGCGAGCGTGCGCTGCTGGCCGGCTTCGGCCTGGGTGCCCTTGTCGTCCTGAAACGAGCTGCAGGTGAAGGAAAAGACATCGGAGACCGCCTCCTCGAAGGGCTCGGGCTCCATCGCGACGCGCTGCACCTTGTTGATGCCGATGTCCTGCCAGCCCCCGTCACCCCGCGAGGCGCCATTGACGATGACGGTGTTGTTGGAGGCGAAGAGGCGGTAGTAGTTTTCGTGGAGGGTGGTGCCATAGTCGCTCCGCCCGGACTTGGCCCCCATCACGTGCCCCGCCCCGTAGAGTTCCATGCTCATGCCGCTGGCATGGCTGTGCGTGAAGGAGGCGCCGCCCACAAAGCCCATCAGCCCGTAGTTCAAGGCACTGGTTTCCGGCACATTCCGCTGCAGCAAGATCCCGGCAAAGGGCAGCTCGTCCGTCCTCGGCAGCTCGGGCTCACCGGCAACCCCGGAGACGGTGGGAGCGAACCAGAGCAGCTGCAGGTGGGTGTTCTGGGCACCGAGCGGAATGAAGTCCGCCAGGGCGGATCGATTGTGTCGCCCGGCATCAATCCCCGCCTTGATCAGCGGACCGTATTTCTCGATCAGCTGCGTGTCGCCGATCTCATGGGCATGGGCGTAGATGAGTTCGTAATAGAAGTAGGGTTCGCTCTCCACATCCCGGGGGCCGTCGCCGAAGCTGATCTGGTCGACCTTGTTCGGGTATCGGAAATAGAGCAGGCGCGAGACGCTCGTCGGCAGGTTCGGATAGTTGGCGAACAGGTTCGTTGACGGATCGAAGCGCTCGCAGACCGCCATCTCGAAGGAGCGAAGCGTGGATACCGCATTGGCATACTGCAGCGACTCGGGCCAGACATCGCCGGGGTCGGAGTAGGCCGTGTTGTAATCATCCACAATCGAGGCCTGCCGCGACGTTCCATCGTGGATCAGCACCTGGAGGGCGGCATCGCGTTCCGTTTTCGAGTCCAGCGCCAGCAGGTTGTTCATCTGGCAGACCGACATCAGGGCCGACCAGTTGTTGTCTCCATTCCCGTGATCCCGGCACAGTTGGTCGTAGGTGCGGAACACCTCCTGAGCATCGTCGAAGTCGAAGTCCACCATCTGCGCGGAAGCGACGTCATGGACCTGGTTGACCAGAAGCCAGTTGAACAGGAAATCATAGACGATCGGAAGCTGGCAACCGATGGCCCGGGCTTCTTTCAGCAGGTCATTCTGGAAAATCCAGCCGCCGTTCGTCGTGTTCGTCGAGGGCGACACCGCCAGCAGGGCCTGGATCGAGTTGTGCAGGATGTCGGCCGCACAACGGGCGTACTTCTCATCCCCGCTCAGATAGAACAGAACCGCCGAATCCAGCGCGTCGTTGAACTTGTTGACGATGGCAAACCGAACCGAGCTCTCCGAGTAGGCAGGGATGGTCTTGAAGGCCGGCGGGCTTTCATTCCAGAGGATGGGCATCTCACGGAGATAGGCGTCACGGTCCGACTGATGGCGGCCCAGGTCCGCCGCAACGCGGCTCACCATCCCCGAGTAAACACTCGCCGCCCAGGGCTGCTCGGCGATCTTCTGGTTGATCCCCGCCTTGTCGTCGTCATCGACCCAGATGAACGGGCGCAGCAAGGAAATGCTGGAGTCATTGTAAACGATGCGGGGCTTGGTGACGTTCGGTTCGTTCGAACCTCCGTCCGATGAGAGGAGGGTGTAGCGCCTGACCGCCGAGCTGGGCGAAGTGGTACTCAGCCTCAGGAAGACGTAGTCCCCGATTCCCGCACCGCTGGCGTATTGTTCATTGAGGTAGGACCGCAGGGCGCCGATGCCGATGGGGTTGGTTTCGATCAATCCGTTCGGCGAGTCCTTGGTCAGGAAGCTGGCTTGGAGGCGTGTGGCATTCGTCGGGTCGGGGACCGCCGTTTCCCCGTAGTAGTCGCTGACCAGCACTTCGGGGCTGGATCGCCGACCCAGTCCGTAGAGATCGACATCGGGCAGGGTGGTCGATGAGCTGGCGGTGGTATCCGCCAGCTGGACGCGCAGGCTCGCGTTCTGAAAGGGCTCTGCGACCCCGCCGAGATCCGGCAACTGGAAGACAAGCACGCTGCAGCGATCCAGCGCGGGATCGCCGGATCCGCCCGGCTGGAGAACCGTCCTCGTGACATCCCACAAGGTGCCGTTCTCACGAATATCGCGGTCGGAGGTCAGGGCAATCAATTCGCCTGCCAGCGCTTCCGACTGGAGCAGGGCAAGCACCAGTCCCAGGCGAGCGGCGGAAGTGATTCCAGGGAAGTTCATGCGTTGGAGCAGGTCATGGGCTGATCAAGAGTCGCGAGCAACACGAACCGCGAAACGGGCGAATTCAAGGAACATGAATGGGTCCACTTGGACAGCCGTGATTTCAATCGGTAACTCGGCCATTCGAACCAAAGCCGCAGGCGGTCCTTGGGCGCGCGGTAGGATTGGGCAGAGCCGGTCTTGAGAATCGGTTTCGCCTCTGCACCACGGGTCTTCCTCCGAGCAAGAAACTGGAAGAGAATGGGTGGCCGGGAGTTCTGAAGAAGGCGCGGGAAGGAAGGGGGCGTCTTGTCCAGCTCCAGCCGGAGACAGGTTTCCGCGAGAGTTTCCGCATCGTCGGCGAGGAGTACGTCGAACCCCCTCCCGCCCGATCCCTGAGCCGCCCAGTGGCGGGCCGGTCTCGGCCGGCCCGGAAAGCAATTCCTTGTCAATCAAGCTGACCCTGATCACGGCGGCGTCGATTGTCGCTTCATCTTCGTTCAATCCTGGCGGACGGGCGAATTCCATCCCGGCGGCGGGCAGGCGCTATCTGCTGACGATCTCATAGCTGCCCGACTCGACCTGCAGCAGCACCCGTCCGTCCTGCACCTGGACGAGTTCGACATGCGGGGCGGCATCGACCGGCCGGCCGTTGACCGCCACACTCCCGGTGTCGGTGGCGGGGACATGAATGGTCGCCGTGGAGTTGGCGGGGATGCGAACGTTCATCGTGATCGTGTTCCCCTCGCGTTTCCAATGGCTGCGGATCGTCCCGTAAACCGAGTCGTGGCTGGCTTCCACCTGGCTCAAATCATCAAGGATGGCCGGCCGGATCACCGCGTTCTTGAATCCGGGTTCAGCCGGATCCGGGCGGATGCCGGCCAGTCCCTGGATGAACCACGAGGCGATGTTGTTGTAGCAGTTGTGGATGCGGGAGGCCTTGCCGTTCCAGTGCTCCCACGTCGCCGTGGCCCCGTTTTCAATCATGTAGCCCCATGACGGGTAGGTCGTCTTTGAGGCGAAGAGATGGATCAAGTCGTCGCGGCCGATGCCCTGCAGGTACTGGACCATCATGTAGGTGCCCGAGAGGCCGGTGGACAGATGCCCCTTGTTCTTTTCCCTGAGCGTGTTTTCGAATCCGGCGAAGACCCCGTCCTTCAACGCCTCGGGAACGATCCCCGCCGCGAGTGGCAGGATGTAGGTCACCTGGTCGCCGCTGCCGTATTTCCCGCCCTGCGGATCGTAGAACTTCTGATGCGTCGCTTCGCCGCGGGCCCGGGCCCAGCGGCGGAAGGTTGCCGCGTCCCCGTTCTTGCCCAGGACATCCGCGAGCGTGGCTGCCTGCTCGAGCGCGTGGCACATGTAGGGCTGGATGAAGATTTCGGCATTCTTCTTGTCGTCGATTCCCTGCGGCGAGGCCCAGTCGCCGAGATACCATCCACCGCAGAACTTCTGCTGCAGGTCATCCACCGTCTTGCTCTGCGCGAGTTCCAGCCACTTCTTGATGGCCGGGTAGTTGCGCTCGACCATGGAGAGGTCGCCGTAGTGATGGTAGTGCTTGAGGGTGGCGGCCGTGAGGAAGCCGCACCAGAACGGACCTCCGCCGTGGCTGGAGGCGGGCGACGTGTAGGTCAGCCCGCCATCGGGTTCCTGCTGGTCAACCCAGTCCCGCGTCCACTTGCGGTAGAAGGCGTCGGAACGCAGCAGGCAGAGCGTGGTATCCAGCGACGAGTGCGCGTCGCCCCCATAACCCTGGCGCTCCCGGGAGTGGCAGTCGACCTGGTAGCCTCCGAGCATGAGGCAGCGAAGGGTGTGCTCGGTCATTTCCTGAATTCCGTTGAGCGTTGGATCCGAACACCTGAACGTGCCGGCCCTGGGCAGATCCGTGCTGATGAGGAAGCCCTTGATGTCATCGGGGGTGATCTCGCCTTCGGGGGCGTTGGTGATGCGGATGTAGCGGCAACTGGCGTAGTTGAAGCGGTTCCGGAACCGCTCGGTGCCGCTGCCGCGGCAGATGTAGATGCTTGCCTGCCTGAAGCTGTTGAGCCGCCCGCCCTTGCCGATCGAGTCGCCAAACTCCATCGAAACTTCGTGCCCCTTTGGAGCTTTTGGGAAGGTGATCTCGAAGGTCCCCGTCATCGCCTTGCCCATGTCGACCAGCCACGAGGGGGCGGACGTGGCGGCCCCGACCCTCTCCACCTTCACCGGAAGGATCGTTTCGATGACGCGACTGCGCTGAAGCATTTCAGCAGAGATGGCGGATGTGGAGACATTGCCCGGCGCCGCAGGGGACCAGGCGCTGTCGTCATGGTCGGGGTTCGCCCAGGTGGGCTCGTCCAGCCGGCCATCATGCACCTCGCCCCCAAAGTCGTTCCACTTCCACCCGCCCGTATGGGACATTGAACTGGGCTTGGCCCGCCACTTCCGATCAGTGATCACGGTCGTTGCCTTGCCCCCGGCATCCACCATCTCGAGCTGCGCCCGCACGGAAGGGGTCGTCTTCACGCCTGCCCCGCGGCGGTTCCACGCGCTTCCCAGCCAGAAGCCGAGCGTGTTCTTCCCTTGCCGCAGGTACTTCGCCACATCGTAGGTGATGCAGAATGTGCGCTTGTCATACTGCCCCACATGCGGAGCGAACTCATCGCTCCCGACCCTCTCGCCATTGATGAACAGCTGGAAGTAACCCAGCGCATTGACGTAAATGAATGCCTTTTCGGGGGCGTCCTCGAGCTGGAACGACCGGCGCAGCCAGGGAGTCGCGGAACCCTTGTGGCTCTGCGTGATCCACTCCGCCTTCCAGTCGCCGGAAGACGTCATGTCAAAGGTGGTCCAGGAACCGGGACGGCACCAGTCGGAGGCGTCTCCCTTCTCGTTCCATGTCCGCACGGTCCAGTGACAGCGCACGCCACGCGGGAGCTTCTTCCCTCCGTATCCGATATGCCGGCTCCGGTCGGTCTCGATCCTGCCCGAGTCCCACAGGTCCGCCGCCCCCTCCTGAAGCAATTCAGGGGACGTCGCGCAGAGCACGCGGTAAGCCGTCTGTGCCGCTCCGTGGTGCTCCGCCTCCATCCGCCAACTCAGCCTCGGCTTGGCCGCATCGATGCCCACAGGGTTCACCAGGTCTTCGCAGCGGAGGTCGTCGACCGAGAAGGAGTCGCTGGCAACGGCGGGCGCCCCGCCCGCGGCAAAGACTAGCGATCCCACGATCGCATGGATCCATCTTTGGGTTCTCATGGTTCTTTCCTGGTGCCGGGCCGAACCGGACGTCTTTGTCTGCGGCTCGGCACCTTCGTCGATTTCAAGGCTCCCTGATCTTCCAGCGCTTTCGGGCTTCCGGTCGTCGGCACCGCCGAGGACTCCCGGCTGGTCCTTCATGTGGAGAAAACGGAGAAGCTTCTGACCGGACGTGTCTGGATGATGCCAAAGACCGGCAACAACCGGCATTGGGTGAAGAATTCGTCCGAATGCAACCCGAGAGAATACCTTCAAGCGCGATTCGATCCGACCCACGGGAATTGAGGAAAGCCTAAAAATGAGAGTTTGGTCGGGGCAAGTCCCCAAAACGGGGACACGACGCGAGCCAGCGCCATTCTCACTATTTCTCCGCTTGGAACCAGCGGGGGAACGACGGCCGAGTGAAGAGGCGGCCCTTCATCGTCCCCGCTTTGGGGACTGGTGGATGGCCTGGAGGCTTGATTGACTCTCCTCCCCACTGGCACGAGAGTGAACGACCGGAGTATGCAAAAAAGAGGCGGGGTGCATGGCACCTGGGAGGCCTCCCGAATCGGATCTGCTTGGAGGGGCATTCTGCCGCTGGTCTTGATCGGCTGCCTGGCCTCCGGAGTTCTGGCCGAGCCGGAAAGGCCTCATGTGATTCTGGTGATGGCCGATGATCAGGGATGGGGCCAGGTGGGCTACAACGGCCATCCCCATCTGAAGACGCCGCACCTCGACGCGATGGCCGCGTCCGGGATCCGCTTCAACCGCTTCTATGCGGCGGCCCCGGTCTGCTCGCCGACCCGGGCGTCCGTCCTCACCGGGCGCCTGCCTGCGCGCACCGGCGTTCCGGGTCTGCATAAGCGGCTGTGTCTCCAGGAGAAGACGCTGCCCGAGGCACTCAGGAAGGCGGGCTACGCGACCGCACATTTCGGCAAGTGGCACCTGAACGGTGTGAAAGGGTCGGGCATGCCCATCCTGCCCGACGATCCCAACCACCCCGGTCACTATGGATTCGACCTGTGGCTGTCGGCCACCAACTACTTCGACGTGGATCCGTTGATGAGCCGCAACGGTCAATTCGAATGCCTGGAAGGCGAGTCGTCGGAGCTGATGGTCCGAGAGGCGCTCAAGTTCATCGGGGAGAACCGGGCGCGCCCGACCTTCACCGTCATCTGGTATGGCTCGCCGCACTTCCCGTTCAACGGCAGGCCGGAGGATCGGCAGGGCTTCCCGGAGGGAAAGCACGGCGACCAGCTCGGGGAGATCGTCGCCCTGGACCGCAGCGTCGGCATGCTGCGCAAGGGGCTGCGCGATCTCGGGATCGAGAAGAACACGCTCATCTGGTACACCAGCGACAACGGGGGGCTTTCGACGGATCCCGACTCGGTGGGTGGGCTCAAGGGCTTCAAGGGCAGCCTGAACGAGGGCGGTATCCGGGTGCCGGGCATCATCGAGTGGCCGGGCCGAGTCAAGCCGGCGGTGACCGACTTCCCGGCTTCGACGATGGATATCATGCCGACCCTGGTCGATCTGCTGGACCTGCCGGAGGATTCCATGCTGGCGGTGCACGACGGGGAAAGCATCGTCCCGCTCCTCGAGGGAGCCGTCCCGGAACGCAGGCGACCGCTCCCCTTTCTGACCAAGGGAACCGCCCTGATCGATGGCGCATTCAAACTCCTGAGTGATGGGAAAGGCCGAGATGCCAAGTGGTCGCTGTTCAACCTGGAGGAGGACCCGGGAGAGACGACCGATGCGTCCGCCGATCATCCCGATCGAGTGGCACAAATGAAGGCCGAGGTCGAGAAGGTGGTGGCGTCGGTGCAGGCCAGCGCGGAGGGAAAGGACTACCCGGAAGGCCGGGTCACTCAGCCCCAGCGGGGCGACTCCTGGTCCGAGATGGAGGAGTATCGGCGGCATTACGACACCTTCCAAAAACTCAAACCGGGTTGGGAGCCACCTCAAACGAAAAGGAAATCGGGGAAACGTGACTCCGATGGGGAATGAGCAGTTCCCAAGAAAAGCCAACATCCCACCCGGTCGACAGACATGATGCTTGTATCCAACGAAAACTCCCGGTGCCCGCACGGCTCCTGCGGGATCGACACGCCATGAAAACCGCCTGCCTCACCCTTCTGGTCCTCGTCTTCCCGTGTCTCCAAGGGCTCCGTGCGGCGACGGAGCAGGAGCTGTTCCATGTCGCACCCACCGGCAACGATTCCTGGTCCGGCAGGCTTGCGTCGCCCAATGAGAGCAGGACCGACGGCCCGTTCGCCACGCTGGACGCCGCCCGGCTTGCGGTCCGGCGGTTGGTGGCCGACGGATTGTCGAGCCCCGTGTCCGTGATGGTGAGGGGAGGGGAATACCCATTGGAGAAGACCATCCTTTTCACGCCCGAGGATTCGGGAACCCAGCAGTTCCCCATCACCTACCGGGCCTATCCGAATGAGAAACCTGTCTTCACCGGCAGCCGGAAACTGACCGGCTGGAAGAAGGTCACGGATCCGCCGGACGGCGTCGCTCCCGCCGCAAAGGACCGTCTTTGGTACTGCGAGATCCCGTCTGGGTTGCGGGGCAAATGGTCCATCACATCGCTGTACGATGGAACGAGGATGCTGAAGCGGTCGCGCTCCGGCGAGCTAAAGGCGTCCAGCGAGCAGGTTCTCGACCCTTTCAACACCCAGCCGAAGAAGTTCCGGCGGCAGGACTTCAAGGGGGACATGGCGGTCTTCACCCGGACCTTCCGCTACAATGACCGGGATCTCCGGGACTGGGAAAACCTCACCGACATCGAGTTGTTGCTGAGCCCAAGGCATGTCTGGCTGGTCAACCTGCTGCCGCTTGCGGAAATCGACGCGACCCGTCGGGAAGCCATCTACGGGATCGACTCCACCTATGGCATCTCCCCGGAGAACAAGTATTTCGTGGAGAATGCCATCGACTACCTCGACGAGCCGGGCGAGTGGGTGTTCAACAGCAAGGAGGGACGCGTCTACCTCTGGCCGGAAGGCCCCC
This sequence comes from Haloferula sp. A504, assembly GCF_044385805.1. Taxonomy (NCBI): domain Bacteria; kingdom Pseudomonadati; phylum Verrucomicrobiota; class Verrucomicrobiia; order Verrucomicrobiales; family Verrucomicrobiaceae; genus Haloferula; species Haloferula sp. A504. The sequence continues at coordinate 70,951 of NZ_JBISBU010000013.1, read as the reverse complement.
TCGAGGAGGCCGATCTGCGCGCCCCGTTCCTGCAGGAGTTCATCCGGGTGGAAGGCGTCGAAGACGGCGAGCGGGTGGGATTCCTCAACTTCGAGGGCTTGACCTTCCGCCACGGGCTGCGGGACACCTGGCAGAAAGACGACCAGGGCATCCAGCATGACTGGGAGATGTATGACAAGGGAAACGCCCTGATGCGTTTTCGCCACGCTGAGGACTGTGTGGTCCGGGGTTGCACCTTTGAAGCCAGCAGCGGGACCGGGGTGCGTCTGGATCTGTTCTGCCAGCGCATCACCGTCGCGGACAGCATCTTCGCCCATCTCGGGGGCACCGGCATTCTCCTCAGCGGCTACGCCCCGGGCACGAAGGATGAGAACCGGGACAACACCATCACGAACAACTATCTCCACCACATCGGCACCATCTACACCCACTCGCCCGCCATCTTCGTGGCCCAGAGCGGGCACAACCTCATCAGCCGCAACACCATTCACGATCTGGGATACAACGGGATCGTCATCAGCGGCTGCCGACCGGGGTTCATCACGCTTTCCAGGATCCTGCGGAACCGGCGCGAGTGGGTGACCAGCCTCCGGATGGACGAGATCGAGGCGTTTCTTGGCGGGAAGGTCACTCCGGACAGCAAGCTCACGATCGAGCAGCTCGAGCCGCTCTTCCACGCCCGCGAAAACCGGATCGTGGAGAATGAGATCTACCGCGTGATGCAGCAGCTTCACGATGGCAACGGGATCTACTTCTCCGGAATGGGTGGAGGAAACATCGCGGATCGGAACTTCCTTCACGACATCAGTGGGGACCGCGGCTACATCCGGCTCGATGACCACTCCCCGCCGACCACCATCACGAACAACGTCGGATTGCGAACCAGCATGATGTTCGTGATGAAGGGGCCGGGTGAGTACCGGAACAACTTTGCGATCGATTGCGCACGTCTCACCAACAAGCGGTGGTGTGAAACGCAGCTCGACCATTTCGTCTACTACCTGAGCGAGCCCGGCCTCGGGCGGTTGAAAAAGAAGAAGGGCAGGAAGGATGACGGCCCGGATGGATACGTCTTCGACGACTTCGAACGCATTTCAAACTCGCTTCTGTACGCCCGGGGTGAAAAGGGCGGCCCGAGTCCCGGCGAGGATCTGGTCCCGGTCGCGCGGCGCGGCGATGCGAAGGTGGGGCTGTTGTTCGCGGATCCCCTGTTCGACCGGGAAGCGTTTGATCGGAAGATTTTCCGCTTCAAGGAAGGGTCTCCCGCTCCGGAGCTAGGGATCCAGCCCCTGGATCTCAGCATGGTGGGGAGCACCCTCGCCCCCCGGGAGGCCGCGGGCGAAGCCCACTGATACTCACGCATTGGAAGGACGACTCATCATGAAGACCATTATCGCCCTCGGCGCTGCGCTGCTGGTGCAGGCTGAAGAACTGCCACCTGCCGACTCCGCCAAAGCCGGGCCGAATGTCCTGCTCCTGATCTCCGACGACCTGAATTCGTGGCTGCTGGAGAATCCGGATCGCTACACCGGCAAGGTCATCGCGCCCAATCTGCGGAAGCTCGCGGATGGCGGTGTGAACTTCAGCTTTGCCTACACGGCGGCCCCCGTGTGCTCGCCCTCGCGCACCGCCTTCCTTTCCGGCGTGGCGCCGTGGCGCTCGGGCCATTATCACAACGCACTCAAGGTCGGCGACAGCGGACCGCTGAACAACGACGAGGTGCTCTCGTTGCCCGGCCTCTTCAAGAAGGCCGGCTACGCGACCTTTGGCTACGGGAAAATCTCCCACGGCTGGGACCAGAAGGAGCACTGGGACGAGAAGATCGGCCACAAGCGCGACCCGGCCCCTCCCGGCGCCCCCATCACGCCTGTCGGGGGAGGGGAGCAGGACTGGGCACCGATCCATCTCGCCGAGGAGAAGATGAACGACACCCTCAATGCGAACCACGCCATCAAGGCCATCGAGCAGGAGCACGACAAGCCGTTCTTCATCGCCTGCGGGCTCTTCAATCCGCACATGCCCTGGTATGTCCCGCAGAAGTACTTCGACATGTATCCCCTGTCGGAGATCGTGACGCCCGTACTGAAGGAGGATGACCTCGCGGACGTTCCACCGCTGGGCCGGGCGCTGACCAATGGGAAGAGCGGATTCGCGACCAAGGTCGTCGAATCGGGGCTCCACAAGGAGGCAGTGCAGGCCTATCTCGCGACCACCACCTACGCGGACGCGCAACTCGGACGCGTCCTCGATGCCCTCGAAACGAGCCCGCACAAGGACAACACCATCGTGGTTTTCCTGTCGGACCACGGCTTCCATCTCGCGGAGAAGGATCACTGGCAGAAGGCCACGCTCTGGGAGGAGGCCACACACTGCCTGCTGACGATCCGCGCACCCGGGGTGACCAAGCCCGGGGGGATCAGTCATCGCTTCGTTTCGCTGATGGACATCTATCCGACTTTGGCCGAACTGTGCGACCTCGAACCGCCGCCCTACCTCGATGGCAGGTCGCTGGTCCCGCTGCTCAAGGACCCGGATGCGGACTGGCAAAGCACGGCCATCACCGGGTTGTGTGACAAGAGTCGGCCGACGGAACCCTACCTCAGCATCCGAACCGAGCGGGGGCGCTACATCCGCTACGGAACCGAGGAAGAGGAGTTTTATGACACGACCAAGGATCCTCACGAATGGACCAACCAGATCGACAATCCGGAGTATGCATCGGTGATCGGAGTGCTCCGGGCGGCATTGCCTGCGGACCCGGCCAAGCCCCTGAAAAGCGCCCTGGCCGACAGGCGGGGCCGGGAGAAGAAACCCAAGAAGAACAAACGAGACGACTGATCGGCCGCATCGCTTTTCGAGGGCGATTTACGACGGGATCGGTCAGGGCGGCGGTGCTGGTCGAATGCCGGTGAGCGTGGCCGCCGGCTGACCCGCTGTGAGCTCCAGTCGGCACCGGTAAATGCTCGATTCCCTGCAAACTTGGCGCGGACATCATCCTTGCAATATCGGACTCAAGATCCGAGATTGCACGGATGATTTCGAGGCCAAGCTATGCCGACCTGATGAGGGAGGCTCTGAGGCGGACCCCGGTTTGCGCGCTGCTGGGGCCGAGGCAGTGTGGCAAAACGACGCTGGCCCGGGCGATTGCGGGTGAAACCGAAAGCCACTATTTCGACCTTGAATCGCCCCGCGACCGGTTGCGCCTGCAGAACCCGGAGCTGGCGCTCGGAGCCCTCAGCGGGTTGGTCGTGCTCGATGAGGTGCAGGCGATGCCCGAGCTGTTCCCCGTGCTGCGTGTGCTTGCGGATCGTCCTGCGGCACCCGCGCGGTTTCTGATCTTGGGGAGTGCCTCGCCGCAACTCATCCGGCAATCCTCCGAGACCCTGGCCGGGCGGGTGGAATTTGTGGATTTGCACGGATTTGACATCCGGGAGACGGGCATCGGGGCCGTCGCTTCGCTGTGGGTGCGTGGCGGGTTTCCCCGCTCGTTCCTGGCGGCATCCGACGAGGACAGCTCGGCGTGGCGCGAGGGCTTCGTGCGCACCTTTCTCGAACGCGACCTGCCGCAGTTCGGCATCCGGGTGGGAGCCCAGGCCATGAGGCGCTTCTGGACGATGCTGGCGCACTCTCACGGTCAGTTGTGGAATGCCTCGGAACTCGGGCGCGCCCTCGGCCTGAGTGACAAGACCGTCAAGAGCTACCTCGACGACCTGACGCAAACCTACATGGTCCGCCAGTTGCAACCGTGGTTCGAAAACCTGCGCAAACGACAGGTGAAGTCCCCCAAGATCTATCTGCGCGACTCGGGCCTGCTGCACCATCTGCTGAGCCTCGGCAACGAGGCCGAGATTTCCGCCCATCCCAAGGTGGGCGCCTCATGGGAAGGCTTCGCGTTGGAACAGGTGCTTCGCATCGCGCGGCCCCGGGATGCCTACTTCTGGGCCACCCAGGGCGGTGCCGAACTCGACCTGCTGGTCTTCGAGGGCGGCCGGCGCATCGGCTACGAGTTCAAGTATTCGGAGAATCCGTCGATCACGAAATCCATGCGTATCGCCATCCGGGACCTCGACCTGTCGGAACTGCGCATCGTCTGCCCCGGCGAGCTGCGCGCACGACTGGATGACCGCATCGAGGTGATCGGCCTTGCGGCGCTTCCTTTGGCACAAGGGGACGGTCAGAAGGATTGAGCGTTATTGGCGGCGAGCGGGCGGTCCATCCCACGTGGCGGTCGCGCCGGGCGCGTTGCCGGGTTTCACGAATCCGCCCTGAGGACCGTAGTAAGGGACGGAATCGCCTGTGTCGCCCGCCGAGGACAGGGGGATTGTCTTCGCAAGCAGCGCAGCGCGCTGCAAGGCACCGATTTTGGATCGCCACGACCGCACTGAGGGCCGCCGGAGGAAGAAAAGTCGAAAAACCGATTAGTCCCCGGGGCTCCTCCCGCTGTCTAGTAGTGTCAGGAGTTCCCGCTCCCGTCCATTTGATGCCCGATTCCGTTCCACCATTCGGCTCCAGCGAGACCGTGTTCGTCACCGAACTCACGGATCATCAAGGCATTCTGCATGCCTTCCTGGTCTCGCTGTTGCCCGGAGTGCCCGAGGTGGACGACATCCTGCAGCGTACCAACCTCGTCCTCTGGGAGAAGCGCTCCCAGTTCGAGCCCGGCACCAGCTTCAAGTCATGGGCGCTGGCGGTGGCCTACTGGGAAGCCCGCGCCTGGATGTCGGAACGCAAACGGGGTGATTGGCTGGTGGTCGACGACGGTCTGGCCCGGAAGCTGATCGAGCACATCGAGGTTCAGCCCAAGCGACCGGCCAATACGGCTGTTCCGGCTCTGAAAAACTGTCTCGCGAAGCTCCGCGATGCCGACCGCCTGCTGGTCCTGAGCCATCACCAGCACGAGAAGTCGCTCAAGGAGTGCGCCCGCATCTTCGATCGCACCCCCGAGTCCCTGTCTGTCTCACTGGTGCGCATCCGCGCCGCCCTGCGCCGGTGCATCAAATCCGAACTGGTGGTGAAGGAGGCAACCCAATGAGCCAGAACGAAGTCGAGGCCCGGATCCAGCACCTGATCGACGGCAAGCTCGACCCGGATGCGAGGGTCACCCTGCTCGCCGAGATCGAGCGCGATCCGCAACTGCTTGAGATCTACTGGGACTATGTCGTGCTCGACAGCGCCTTCAAACGCCTTTCCCGGAGCGCTGCATCGCTTCAGGTCGAATCGCCGCTGCTTTCGGAGCGCGATCTGGGTAGGCGCCAGAAGCGTCAACTCCACCTGAGCCTGCTGGCAACCGCCGCGCTTCTCGTCCTCGCCGCAGTGCTTCTTCGGCTGATTCTCGTTCCCAGCTCAAACCCCGGGGTAGCCCTCCGCTCAAGCCCGGGCTCGGTGCTTGAGATTTCACACTCTGTCGCGGAGGACAAGCAACCTCCGCCTGAGACTCTTGTCCCGGGCTCCCGCGCTCGCCTCGAGCAGGGCACCGTCGAACTCACCTTCGAGAACGGGGTTCAGTCGATCGTCCGGGGGCCCGCCGACCTCACCCTGCACGCCGACGGGAACCTCTATCTGCAGGCTGGAACCGCCTGGTTCAATGTCCCCGAGAAGGCGGTCGGCTTCACGGTCAAAACCGCTGACATGGTTGTCACCGACCTCGGGACCACCTTCGGCGTGAGATCGCAAGAGGGCTTCCCGCACGAGGTGCACGTCTTCGGGGGCAGGGTTGAGGCAAGCCCCCGCGGACCCGCCTCTGCCACCGAAACCTTGAATGCCGGAGCGGCCCGTGCGGTTGGGCTGGGAGGACGTCTGCGTGAGATCCCCTTGGATCCGAACCAGTTCCTGACGAACTTGCCCAAGACTTCGCCCCACCTGCACTGGAGCTTCGATGATGGAGAGGCGTTCTCGGACTCACAGGGGGAGCACCCGGCGGCCGGCAACGAGGTGAGCGCCCTCAAAGGATTGGGAAATACAAAAGCCTTCCGGCGCACCGGGGGGCGCTTCGGGCAGGCGCTCGCCACCACCGGCAAGGTGGCGCAGGCTCCTTCCGGCTGGTCCGGAGTGCTCGGCGATGCGCCGAGGACCATCGCCCACTGGATCAAGCTGGGTTCCGGCGAACGCGAAGCCTCCCATGTGCTCGTCGGCTGGGGCAGCCATACCCTCACCCCATTCAATCCCAACCCGGCCTTCCTGACCTTTCTTCGACGGGTTGACGAAGGCACGGTGCCCGGCGTTTCGTTCGGTTCGTACTACCTTATCGGGACCACCCCGATTGACGATGACCGCTGGCATCACTTCGCGGTCGTCTACACCGGCAGGCAGCTTCCCGACGGAACGCCGGATCTCACCTGCTACCTCGACGGTCGCCCGGAGACGATGATCTCGAAGGTGAATCTCTCCAGCATCTCCCCGGATGAGCAGGGCGCCTTCACGATCCAGACGACGAAGTCGGCTCCCGGGGCGATCAACCTGACTCTCCTGCCCAACAATTGGGTCCGAACGCGGTCGAGCCAGATGGCTCTCGCGATCGACGAACTCTTCGTTTTCGAAAGCTCCTTGAGCGCAGCCGAAGTGCACCAGCTCTACCAGCACAATTCCCTGTCCCAGACAGACAAATCCAACCCATGAAGACCAAGACCCACTCCATCCTCCTGGCATCCGTCGTGTGCGGCCTCGCACCTTCTGCCGCCCACGCCGCCCCCTTGGCCGAAGGAACCGTGATCGGCATCGACTTCGGACCAACTGCTCCGACCAACAACTTCAATCAGGTGGCCAGCACGGAAGGAGGCGGCGCTGCCTTCAACACGGCAGGTACCATCACCGCAGGGAATATCATTGACACCTCGAATGTCGTGGTCGACGGCGTCGAGTTCTCTTGGGCAAACGGCAAGTGGTCGAATAACGACGCTGCGGACTCAAGCGACTTGCCTGGCCAGAACGGTGCCTTTGACGACTCGAATCTGACGGACTGGATCGGGGAAAATAATAATACCCAACTGATTCTGACATTCTCCGGGCTGAATACCGGGTTGACGTATGACCTGCTGATCGGTCATGGCTTTGTCTTAACAGAAAACGAAACCGACACGACTTTCACCGTCGGCAGCCAGTCCGCGACGAACGACCACGGCACCGGAAGTGCGGCGTATGTGACGCTGAACGGCCTGTCCCCGGATGAGTTTGGAACTCTGGTGATCACAACCACCGGCAATGGCACCAGTACGACAGCTCCCGACCTTTCCAACCTCACGGCCGTCGCCGCTCTCCAACTGACCGCCACGGTCGGCGGCGGCCAGACCGCTTTCGAGGAGTGGGCGACGAGGGGCGGCGCAAGCGGCGTGACGTTTGATGACGACGCGAATGACGACGGGGTGTTGGACGGGATGGCCTTCCTCCTCGGTGCGGACACCCCGGCGACCGACGCGACCGGCCTGCTTCCGACGGCCGATGAGACTGGCGGAGACTTGGTCATGGCCTTCTCCTGTCTGGCCTCGGCCGCCCGCGGGGCCTCGGTGCTCAACTTGGAGTATGACGGCGACCTGGCCGCCCCATGGCTCAGTGTGCCGGTACCCGGCGCAGCCGGGGATCCGAACCCGATTCTAGAAAACACCGTCTCCGGCAGCGTCAGTTTCGTGGCGACCGATGGAGGCACGAATGGCGAAGGCGACGCCCTGGTCGACATCGTGGCGACCATCACTGACGCCACCGAGTCTGCGGCAGGCAAGGTCTTCGGGCGCCTCAACGGCACCGAGTGACCCACGGCTCATCCACGGAATCAAAACGACTCACCCAATCCATCACAACGAACCCAACAACCAAAATGAAAATGAACAGACTGACACAAACGCTGCTGGCGCTCGGTGCGCTCGCCGTCCCCGCGCAGGCCGCCACGCTGGCGGTCGGTACCGAGATCGGTATCGACTTCGGGCCGACGGCTCCGACCAACAACTTTAATGGCACGGCCACTACTGCCTTCGGTGGCGCTCCTGGCACCGATGGCAGCATTACCGCAGGGACTCTAATCGACACCTCGGGAACCACAATAGACGTTGTCGGGTTCACTTGGGAGAACGCTGCTTGGTCAAATACCGACTCTGCGGATCTAACCGACCTGCCGGGTCAGAACAGTGCCTTTAATGACTCGAACCTAACTGACTGGATCGGAAGGAACAATACTGACGTATTTGCGCTGACCTTCACCGGGCTGAATGATGCGTTTACCTATGACTTGATTATCGGTCATGGCTTTGTCAATACCACCACCTTCACCGACACGACTTACACAGTCGACGGCCAATCCTTGACGAACACCCACGACTCCGGGAGTGGCGCGTATGTCTCATTTACCGGCCTGTCCACGGATGGATCAGGAAATCTGGTGATCACACTCGACGGCAACGGCGGCCCTTCAAACAACACACCCGACCTCGCAGTCGTCTCCGCCCTCCAACTGACCGCCGTGCCCGAGCCTTCCGCGGCTCTACTTGGTGCGTTTGGGGTGCTGGCTCTCCTCCGTCGTCGTCGCAGCTAATCCGCACAAACAGCACTTCTCTTGGCGAGGGTTGCTCAGCTTGTCTGGGCGACCCTCCCATTTAACAGGCCTTGCCATTGCTTCGTCTGGTCCCTCCCTTGCGTCTGGCGAAACGTCCCCCCTTTTCGATGACTCTTGTTTCTCCATTGCCTGTGGACCTGACCCAAGGGCTCCACAGTAATGCCGGCGCCGTAATGCTGACGTTACTGAGCCCGATTCCATGCCCGTCGACAGCCCGCAAGCCGAGGCGGGCGTCTTTGGGGCCTTTCTTCATCCCAGAACAACATCGGGAACCATCATCAACACACTTCGCCATCACCCTCTAACTCGAATGAACAACCCAAGTCAAAAAGCGGTCGGAACCCTGTTGGGGCTCTGCGCATTCGCACTCCTGCCATCACTCGGCTTCGCCCAAACCACCGCCACCTACCTCGGCACGCAAGCCGACATGACCGGATGGCGGACCTCGACTGTCGACAAGCTCTTCGATCCCGGTGGTGATGATGTTTTCGGCACGGTGGGCTATCACCTCTTCGGCGCAGCCGGAGAAAACACCACCCCGCCGGACGCTGCCAACGGCGCCCTGGCCTTGCTGCCGGGCTACATCACCGTGACACGGAATGCCCCATCCGAGGTCCAGTACGCCTATGCCTTCATCGACAATCCGGTGGATGGAACTCCCACGACGATCCTCAGCGGGACGACGGCGGGGCAAGGTGCGGGACCAACGAGGATTGCCACGGTCACCTTCGGTGCCACCGTGCCATCCGATTTGATCATGACCCTGATGCACGACAACCTGAACGGTGATTTTACCGTCGCCGGCTACGAACTCCGGGCATCGGATGGCACGTCCGTCCTCGCCTCGGTCAGTTCATTGAGCAGCAACAACCAACCGGATTGGCACTCCTTTCAGATCAGCGGCCTGAGCGGCGGCGATGAGGTGCAGGTGTGGGGCACGTCTGGCGGGGTACGTAGCACCACCCTTGGAGCCTTGACCTTCGATCCGCTCTCGCCGTCTGCGCCTGTTGCCCTCGCGCAAACCGTCAACACCCGGCCGGATACCCCCGTAGATATCACGCTGACGGGGATTGGCAGCAATCTGACCTACAACGTGGCATCGCAGCCATCCCACGGCAGCCTGAGCGGCACGGCTCCCGACCTGACCTACACCCCGTCGGGCGGCTACATCGGTCCCGACAGCTTCACCTTCACCGTCAGCGACGGCCAGTCGACGAGTGATCCGGCCACCGTCTCGATCGAGGTTGCGGACATCGGTCCGAATTTCATCCTCTTCCTGACCGATGACCAGGGCTACAACGACCTGGGCTGCTATGGCTCGCCGCACATCCTGACGCCGGAGATCGACCAACTCGCGGCCGAGGGCATCCGCTTCACCAGCGGCTACGTTCCCTCGCCGGTCTGCGGACCCTGCCGCGCGGGCTTGTATACCGGTTCGTATCCGATCCGGATTGCCGAGCCATCGAACCGAAAGAATTACCATACTGAACCGCATCCGAATGAAATCTTCATCCCCGAACTCCTCAAGACCGCGGGGTATACCTCGGCGCTGATCGGCAAATGGCACAATTCGGGAGAGGGCACCGCCGCGACCAGTTTCAGGGCGGGAAGGGGGCCGATCGACCAGGGATTTGACTACTTTTATGGCACGCCCTCACACAACGGCCTGAGAGCTGTGGATACCGGCAACGTCAACACCTCACTCCTTCGAGCCGACAGCTCGGGAACCACCGTCGTCGATAACGATCTGGATCAGGCCGAGGCGGACCAGATGATTCTCAACTACACCGAGGAGGCGAATGATTTCATCACCGATGCGCACAATGCGGGACAGCCCTTCTTCCTCACCCTGGCTCACAACATGCCGCATGTGTCGCTCGGTGCCCGCCAAAGCTTCCGCGACAGCGCCGCGGCCCGCGGCCTGGACGTCTATACCGCAGTGATCGAAGAGCTCGACTGGAGCATGGGCGAGGTGCTCGACAAGCTCGATGAGCTGGGAATCGCCGACAACACCTTTGTCATCTTCAGCTCGGACAACGGGCCATGGACACAGAGTCCACCGACTGCAGGCAATGACCTCGAAGGCTACTACGGGAGCGCCTTCCCGCTCCGGGGTTCCAAGATGCGCTCGCTGGAGGGAGGGCCCCGCGTGCCTTACATCGTCCGCTGGCCCGGCACGATCACCTCCGGAGTCGTCTCCGATGAGATCGTCACGCTGATGGATTTGTTCCCCACCTTCATGGACTATGCGGGCGTGGAGATTCCTGCCGGTCTTGAAATTGACGGTCGGAATATCCGCCCGCTGATCGAGGGCACCGACACGGTCAGTCCGCACGAATACTACTACTATTACTGCTACACCCAGTTGGCGGCCATCCGCGACACCCGCTGGAAGCTGGTCCTACCGCGGAGGGACAATCCTGACAGCAACTGGATGTCCTTCTGGAACAGGTGGCAGGATCGGGTGGATGAGCTGGAGCTCTACGATCTCGACGATGACCCCGAGGAGACCACCAACGTGGCTCCCCGGCACCCCGAGGTCGTGAAGCGGCTTCTGGAACAGGTCGAGGTGGCCCGTGCGGAACTGGGAGACAAGGACAGGATCGGCTCCGGCGCCCGTTTCTTTGATGGCAACAGTCCACGCCCCGACATTGCGGCCTACAACAACAGCACCACCACCCAGCCCTACGTGGATGAGCCGCTCACCGGGCTGCCCGGCCACGTTCGGACCGGAATCGACTCTGCGATGGTGAGCTACGATGAACCCGGCGACTACACTTTGGTCGAAGTGGTCTGGGCCTATGAGGACCAGGGCCATCAAGCGGCCGGAGTCTGGGCCGCCGCCGCGGGAGGCGGGAGCGCCAATCTGGGTGCCAAGACCTCCGGCGATCCCATCGAACACGGGATCACGGGCCTCGATCCCTTCGAGGAGTATGTCTTCCGCTTCATCTTCACCGATGCCGGTGGAACCTTCTGGTCGATCCCCGCGATGATCGACCCGGGGCAGCTCAGGGCGACCATTCATGAGATCGGTATCGATTTCAGCGACGGAGGCAGCACCGCTGGAAGTGGCATGGAAACGAATTGGACGATCATTAACGGCGATGGCACCACCGCCACAGTCTACGACAGCCGGAACGGCAGCGTGCTTCCGGGGGTGTCGATTCAGACCACCGGAGCTTCGGGGGGTGAAATGACGGATGCGGATCTCGGGTTTGGTGAGGCGGATTACGGGAACTACCTGAAGACCCCGTTTTCCGATCTCTCAGCCAATGACGGCGTCTGGGGCAACCCCGGCACGATTCAAGTCGTGGTGTCCGGTCTGAACGACGCCTACGACTACGACGTGCAGGTCATCGCCATGCCGTCGGTGGGCACCGGCTTGACGGATCTCACCATCGCGGCGGGCGGGCTCTCCGAACTGCGCACCTACGCGTCCTTCCGGCCCTACATCAACAACGATCCGCCGCCCTACACCAACAGCGATGCTGTATTGGTCAGCCCGTTCTATTCCAGGCCCATCCTGGTTCCCTCCGTATTCGAGAACCTCAACACGGATGGAAGCGGCAACCTGACCATCACCCTGAGCGACGCTCAAGCCATGGCGCTCAATGCGATCCATATCACCGCCACGTCGACCGCTACCGCCTCGGCCTTCGAAGCATGGGCGACCGAAGGCCAGACCTTCGCAGGGGACGCCAACGGTGATGGCGTGGCCGACGGCATCGCCTTCCTGCTCGGCGCAGCGACTCCGGATACTGACGCCACCGGTCTGCTGCCCACCGCTACCGCGAGTGGCAGCGGTTTGGCGATCACCTTCAACTGCCTGCCCGTTTCCGATCGCGGTGGCGCGCAACTCAGGGTCGAGCACAGCAGCGACCTCGGAATCTCGGACCCATGGTTGGCGACAATGGACCAGGTGCCGGATACCGACGATCCCGCCTCCGACAACGGCGTGACCTTCGTGGTAGACACAGTGTCCGCTGCGCCGCTCAACAAGGTCACGGCGACCATCAGCTCGAACGAGGCCTCCGACGGAAAGCTCTTCGGTCGCCTACAGGGCGTCGAGAATCCCAGCCCCTGAGTCATTCTCGTCAGAGCGTGCCAAGCGCAGGTTTGTCAGTTACCCGTGGCGAAAGGTCTGTGTGCGATTGGTAATCAAGCAGGCCCAAGCCACCCTCACTCCACGAGAATCGAATCATCCCGAAAATGACTCCGCGAACAGCGGAGACCAAGCTCCATTCATGAACCAAATCACTCGCCGCAGCATCCTTCGCCTCGGGACCCTCTCCGCCACCGGGAGCCTTCTCGGACGCTTCCAGCCTGCGATGGCGGGCCCGTTTACGGGGGGCGATTTCATCAAGCTCGTCCCCGAGGACAAGAAGCTGAGCGCGGAGTGGATTCGCTCGTTGACCGAGCGGGGCGAGCCTGAGTGGTTCAGCGGCGAGGAATTGAAGCACATCGGGATGCCGGTGGGCGGGATCTGCTGCGGTCAGGTCTATCTTTCCGGGGATGGGCGCCTCTGGCACTGGGATATCTTCAATCGCGATGTTGCCCCGAAAAACCGGACCCAGGGTCCCCATTACGCCAAGCCGATGCCGGTCACCTCGGCGGTGGACCTCGGGTTCAGCATGCGGATCAAGGCCGGAGGAAAGGAGACGGTGCGGACTCTCGATGGGACGGGCTTCCCGAAGGTGCGCTTCCGTGGCGCCTACCCGATCGGCTTTGTGGAGTTTCGCGACGAGGAACTTCCGGTGAAGGTGTCGCTGGAGGCCTTCTCGCCCTTCGTGCCGCTGGATGTCGACGCCTCGTCGCTGCCGCTCACGGTGATGCGCTACACGGTGCGCAATAGTTCAAAAGATTCACTGGAGGTATCGATCGCGGGAGCCCTGACCAACCCGGTCCTGATGAATTCCGGCAAGGGCAGCGGGGCGGATTTCGTCAATCGCGTTGCCAAACGCGGGAATTCCCTCTGTCTGCATTGCACGGCGGAAAAGTCGAAGCGGAAAGCCGCCGACTTTGGAGACATGACCCTCGCCGTGCTGGGCATCGAGGGGAATCGCTTTTCATCGGCGCGGATCTCTAAGGAGGCACGCTTCGACGCGGGGCCTGAAACGGCGCGTGGCCCGGCCGATGATCGCCCCAAGGGCATCGTCGGGAGAACCCTGACACTGGAGCCCGGGGCGGAGGCCACGGTGAGCTTTGGGGTCGCCTGGCGATTTCCGAACGCGCCTTCCCCGTTTGCGCGCGTGGGTGACAGCGGTCACTACTACGCGGAGCGATTCGAATCCAGCCTGTCGGTCATGGACCACCACGCCGCCGGGTTCCAGCAGGCTTACGCGCGGACACGTCTCTGGCACGACACCTGGTATGACTCGACGCTGCCGCACTGGCTGCTCGACCGGGTTTTCGTCAACACCTCGACACTTGCGACCAGCACCTGCCTGAGGTTCGCCAACGGACGCTTTTGGGGCTGGGAAGGTGTCAACTGTTGCCCCGGAACCTGCACGCACGTCTGGCACTACGCCCAGTCCGTTGGACGGGTCTTTCCTGAACTGGAACGCATCACCCGCGAGCACGTGGACTACAACCCTGATCGCGCCTTCCAGCGGGACGGTGCGATCTTCTTCAGGGCCGAGGGAGGAAAACCGAAGTGGGACCAGGCCGCCACCGATGGTCAGTGCGGCACCATCCTGCGCGTCTACCGGGAACACTGCATGTCCGCAGACAGCGCTTTTCTGAAGAGGCTCTGGCCTCGCGTGAAACAGTCGGTGGAGTTTCTCATTCGTGAAGACAGCGATGGCAACGGCGTCCTCGAAGGAGCCCAGCACAACACGCTCGATGCCGTTTGGTATGGCCCGGTTTCCTGGTTGAGCTCGCTCTACCTGGCCGCGCTGCGGGCGGCAGCGGTCATGGCCCGGGAGATGGACGACGAGGACTTTGCGCAGAGGTGTGATCGACTCGTGGAGAGTGGGATGCAGTGGATCAGCGAGAACCTTTTTGACGGGGAGTATTTTTACCACAGGCGCGATCCCGAGCATCCGAAGGCGATCGGCGCCGGCATTGGTTGTCACATCGACCAGGTGATGGGCCAGGGCTGGGCGCACCAACTCGGGTTGGACCGCGTCCTGCCCGCCGACAAGACGCAAACCGCACTGAAATCACTCTGGCGCTACAATTTCACGCCCGATGTCGGACCCTACCGCAGGCAGTACAAGGGCGGACGTTGGTACGCGATGCCGGGCGAAGCCGGCCTGATCATGTGTACTTTTCCCAAGGGTGGTGAGCGTGAGGCCCGCGGCGGCAATCCGAGGCACGGCTTCGCCGGCTACTTCAATGAGTGCATGAACGGCTTCGAATACCAGGCCGCCTGGCACATGATCGCCGAGGGGCTCGTGCAGGAAGGCCTGGCAGTGACACGCGCGGTCCACGACCGCTACCATCCCTCCAGGCGCAACCCCTACAACGAGATCGAGTGCAGCGACCACTACGCCCGCTCGATGGCCAGCCACGGGGTGTTCGTGAGCCTTTGCGGATTCGAGCACCATGGGCCGAAAGGCCATCTCGGCTTCGCGCCCAAGATCACTCCAGAAGATTTCCGCGCCCCCTTCATCACTGCGGAAGGCTGGGGGACTTTCACCCAGCGGCGGGTCGATGGCTCACAGGAGGCCACTCTGGAGCTGAAATCCGGCAAACTCCGCCTCGTAACCCTCTCGTTCGTCACGGGAAAACCCGGGCCCCACCGCGCGGAGGTGAATCTCGGCGGACGAAAGCTTGGCACCGTGTCTGACAGCGATGGCGAGTCGTTGACCCTCCGCCTTCAAGAGCCGGTGGTCCTTGAGACGGACCAGGAACTCAAGGTCGAGATCGTCCATCCCTGAGACGGTCGGACGAAAGTTGAGATGGATCGGGCAAGCCCGGGTTGAGTCGGCTGCTAAAGCTTCTTGAGCCGGATTCCGCGCCACGAGACCCGACGCGGGGTGCCGTCGTAGTCCCGGATGCCGTGGACCTGGAGTCCGATGGCACCGCTCGGATACCGTTTGTGATCCTCCTCGCTCACCGAGTCGTTTATGAGGATTCCATTGATCCACGTCTGGATCCGGGGACCTTCAACCCGGAGTTTCACGGTGTTCCACTCGCCGTTCTTCGCGGCATTGTTTCTAACCAGTTTGTCTTCGGGGGTGATCCACGCGCCGCCGCCCTGTCGGAAGATCAGGCCGGACCGGCCGGGTGACTTGGTGAGTTCGATCTGGGGGCCCTTAAGGGTGTTGACCCGCTCGCGGCTCGGAGTGCGTTCGGAGCGGAACTGCACGCCGGAATTGAGATCGAGGTCGTGGAGCTTGTATTCGAAGACCAGTTCGAAGTCGCCGTAGTCCTCCTTGGTGACGAGGAAGGTCGTCTTCTTTGCGCCGCTTCCGGTGATCGTGCCGTCCGCGGCTTCGAAGACGGCGTCGCCACCGGTTTTGGACCATCCCTCGAGGGTCTTGCCGTCGAACAGGTCGATCCATTCTGGTTCTTCGCCTTGGAGCGGACCGACGAGAAACAGGAGGCAGGGAAGGATGTTTGTTAGGCTTGCCTTCATAGAGATGACGCAATGGTGGCGGAGGGATGTCCGGGGGCTTCAGTCTTTCCAAAGATCGACACCGTAGTCCCAGCCTGGCCGCACGGGTGCCTTGACGTAGGGGTCGAGTGAGGTGTCTTCGAAGGTCAGGGTTTCGGGTTGGTAGCGAACCTCCTTGCCGCTCCGCATGGCAATGGTGCCGAGGATCACGATCTCGGTCAGTGGTGCGGCATAGTCGAAGTCCGAACCGGGCTTCTCGATCTCGCCGCGAATTGCGGCGAAGAGTTCCTTGATGGGTCCGCCGACGGCCCGTGGCAGAGTCTTGGCAGGAAGATTCCTGCGGATCTCGTCCCAGTTCTCGAGCATCCGGGGGCTGGTCGGGCGCATCCCGGGAGACACGATGGTGTTCTTCTCGCCGACCAGGAGACAGCCTCCCGATCCGTCCATCTTGCCGCCCTTCAGTGAATCCGGAAGCCGCGGCAGGTGGCCGCCCTCATACCAGAAGACCTTCAGGTTCGGTTTTCCGCCGCCGCGCGCGAACTCGTAGATGTAGGTCATCGCCTCGGGTCTGGGCGTCTTCCCTCCGGATTCCTTGCTGAAATCAATGCTCTTGTCGGTGCGCACCGAGACCGGCATGCCGAGCCCGAGGGCATAGACCGGAATGTCGAGCGTGTGACAACCGATGTCGCCGAGCCCACCGAGTCCGTAGTCCCACCACCACCTCCAGCCGGAAGGGACGAGACCCTCGAGCAGGCGTTTCTCCGGAACCGGCCCCTGCCAGAGATCCCAGTCGAGGTGGCCCGGCACGGGAATGCCGGGCAGGTCCTTGAAGCGTTCTGCGTTGGTGTTGTTCTTGGTGGTCCGGTTGGTCCAGGCGTGGACCTCCACGATCTCGCCGGCGAGGCCGGCCTCGTACCATTCGCGGATGTATCGCATGCCCTCCATCGTGTGGCCCTGGTTGCCCATGACGGTCGGCACCTTGAACTCGTGGTATGCTTTTCGCAGGGTCCGCGCCTGCCAGAGGTCATGCGTCAGCGGCTTTTGCGTGTGGACCGCGATGCCACGCTGCATCGCGTCGTAAGTGGCCGCGAAATGAGTGTGGTCGGGGGTGCTGACGATGACGGCGTCGAGCTCCTTCCCGTGGGCGTCGAGCAGCTTGCGGAAGTCGGTGTAGCGCTTGGCGTCGGGGAACTTCTTGAAGCCCGGTTCGCCCTGCTTCGCGTCCACATCGGCGATGGCAATCACCTGCTCGCGCGCGCAGTCGTTGTAGGCGGTCTTTGCGATCCCGCCGGCCCCGATCAGGGCGACCTTGAGCTTGCGGTTCGAGGAGCGCTGGGCCCATGCCCGGTGATTGCTGATGAGGGTGCCGCCTCCGGCCAGCAGGCCGGTGCGGAGGAAGTTACGGCGTGGGATGGATTCGATCATGGTGGGCGCGAGCGCAGGGAACGGGTGGTCGATTCGATGGCTGGTGAAGGATGGTGTGGATGACTGGCTGTTGGGAATCTCTGGAATCCTGGCCCCGGCTCCCGAAAGGTCCGGGATTGTCGCCAGCCATCGACACGTCGAGGACAACAGGGCGGCGGTTCGGTCACAAGTCCCCAGAGTGGGGACACGGTCGGCCCCGGGCATCGGGTCTCAGCGCTTCTTCGCCGTCTGAAGGATTCCAGCTCTTCAAGAAGATTCACGGCTTGTCCCCGCTTTGGGGACTGGTGGATGAACCCCGCATTCGCGTGAATGAGCGGCAGCTTGAAGAGTTGATCCCGGTCCGGTTTCTTTCGGGGCGGGGGAAGGCAACTTGAGAGATTTCAGAGTTGGAGCAATGAACGCGAGTAGGGTCGAACCGGCAACCGCTAGCGCCCAGCCGAACCACCCCGTGGGCTTCATCGTTTCACGGACGAGAAGCTTCACCACGAGGCTTGTGGCGCTGGTTCTCTGCGCCGCCGGCTTTGCGTCGAGCCTTGATGGCAGCGACAAGCCCCACCTCCGCACAGACTACGAGGCCCCTGCCTACACCGAAGCCAGCGCCGACAAGATGCGGTGGTTTCGCGACGCGAAGTTCGGGTTGTTCATCCATTGGGGGGTCTATGCGGTTCCTGCGGGATTCTGGTCCAAGGACAACACCTTCGAGGGCTGGAAGAGTGGCAAGGACCTGCATAGCCCACATGCCTACAGCGAGCGCCTCCTCCACGCGACCGACATGCCCCTGGGCGAGTACGAGAAGATTGCGCAGCTCTTCGACTGGTCAGGCTTTGATGCGCAGAAGATCGTCGATCTCTGCCACGCGTCCGGTCAGCGCTACATCGTGATCACGACCAAGCACCATGACGGCTTCGCGATCTGGCCGTCGCAGGCCAGTGCATGGAACATCCGCGATGCCACCCCCTACGGTCGTTCGTCGGGGCGCGACCCCCTGAAGGAACTTGCTGATGCCTGCGCCAGGACGAAGACCGACGGGCCTTTTGAGGTCAGGCTCTGCTTCTACTATTCGCATTGTGCCGACTGGTGGGAAAGGGACGCAGCCAGCTTCGGTTACGAGCCCCATCCCGATCCGACACCCGAGGTCTTCCAGAGCTACCTGGACCGCAAGGTGAAGCCTCAATTGACCGAGTTGCTCACGGGCTACGGCGATATCGGGATGATATGGTTTGATGTCCCCCGGATCATCACCCCGACCCAGGCCCGGGAACTCGCGGAGCATGTCAACCGCCTGAGCCCGAACACCATCATCAATGGCCGGCTGGGCAGGGGACTCGGCAACTACCTGAATTGCGGGGACAACGGCGACATCGGGATTCCGGTCGAGTATCCCTGGGAAACCGGGAGCTCGATCAATCACAGCTTCGGATACCACTCGGGAGACCATGAGCACAAGGAGCCGGCGTGGATCATCCGCAAGCTCATCCGCACCGCAGCTCACGGCGGCAACTACCTGCTGAACATCGGGCCCAAGGCGGATGGCACGATCGCCCGGGAGGACATGGAGACCTTGACCGAGGTTGGCAAGTGGACGTCGGCGAACCGCGAGGCTGTTTTCGGGACCCGCCAGACGCCGTATACCGGCGAAAGCTCGGTGCAGCATCCCTGGGGCACCTGTACCCGGAAAGGCGGCGACCTTTTTCTTATCGTGACGAATTGGCCCTCAAGCGGCGAGGTGTCCCTGCCCCTCCTCCGCAACGAGATCGAGGCGGTGACGGTTCTCGAGGGCGAGGTCCGCAAGCAGCTCCCCCATCGGCGAAATCGTGATGCGAGCGGCAACGCCACGATCATCATCGATGTTTCCGGGGTGACAGCTCATCCGGTCGCGACGGTGATCAGGCTGGAGACGGACGGGGACGAAATCCGCCTGGACCCCTTCAGGCACGCCTACGATCCCGAGTCCAAACGGATCTCACTTGCTCCGGCGAACTTCCAGGCCTTTGCGAGCAACATCAAATCGCTCAACCTTTCGTATGACCCCGAAGCGGACGCGATCGTCAACTGGCGCTACAACAAGGGGAGCGGAGCAACGGTGGCGTGGACCTTCGAGGTGCCGGAATCGGGGGAGTATCGGGTACAGATTGAGTATGGCTCGATCAAGCGTGCATCCGGCATCCCGATCGACCTGCTGGTCGATGGCGAGCGCAGCCTTAGCTTCGACGTGACCCACCAGAAGGGCTGGGACAAATACGAGAAGGCGGCGGTCGGCACGGTCCGGTTCGAAAAGGGTCGGCACGACCTCGCGCTCGATCCACAGCGTTCGGATGTCGATAGCGTCTGGATCATGCAGCTCAAGGGACTCACCCTCACGAAACAGGAGAAAGAGGGCTGATCCCGACAGTTTGAACTTTGGCCCCGGCCTCCTTGGGGAAAACAGGGCACCGGGTCGGTCACAAGTCCCCAGATCGGGCGCGACCGGCGCGAGGCGCGCTGTCCCCCATTTGGGGACTTGTGGAGGGCAGAGGGAATTGTTGATTTCAAATACTTAAACCTCTGGCTCAAGCGCCGAGCTTGTAATCTTCCGGCGAATACTCCGATCCCGTTCAAACCCTCCATTCGACAAACCCATCTTCATCAATGCCAAAGACAAGACGGTAGTCCAATCCGCATCCGGCATGGGCTCTTTCGGGTCTTGCTGCGCTGCGGTTGGGTTTCCTCGAAAAGGCGCTGATCGTCTGCGTCGTTCAGGGTTCGCCCTGGTGGTCACCGTGTCGCTCATGGTGCTCCTGGTGCTGCTGGTGATCGGACTCCTGTCGCTCTCGTCGGTGGCCCTGCGGAAGTCCTCAAATGCCATGGCGATGGCCGAGGCCCGGGCCAATGCCCGAGTGGCTCTGATCGTCGCCCTTGGCGAACTGCAAATGCGGGCTGGGCCGGACACGCGGGTTACGGCACCTGGCGACATCATTGACGGGGGCTCTTCAACACTGACCGGGGTCTGGCGCAGTTGGGAAGGCAAGGATCATGAGACAGACGGAAGATTCGCCGGACGTCCGGTCACTCCAGACTATGGCGCCAAAGAGCGGACGGAAAGCGATGGTGGACGGTTCCTTTCGTGGTTGGTTTCAGCGGCCCGGTCCACAACTTCCATCGAAGACGCCGCCAAATTGACAAGTGCAACGGCTTCCGAGACTTCCGTTCCATTGCTGTCTACAGGAACTCTTTCGGCGGGCAGCGAGCGTGAAGTGCACGTCACCCCGGTGCCTGTCTCAAGCCGTGGCGCGATGGCTTGGTGGGCCAGTGGCGAGAACCAGAAGGCACGGTTGCCGAAACCGTACGAACCGCATGGCGACACGATCTCTGGGTGGGTTGGCATCGCCAACAGCCATGCGGTTGCCGACCCGAGCCCGTTCGGATTGGATCCGTTGCTGGTTGATCCGGACCCGGCGGAGAAGGCGATCAGCCTCAACACGGTCGGCCTGCTCAGGACGGAGGGCGATGCCGAGCCGGACGAATTTTTCCACGACTTATCAACTTCATCCGTCGGACTGCTGACCAACACCGCCACCGGCGGATGGCGCAAGGACCTTTCGCTACTGAGCGAGAACTGGGGCCGCCAACCGAGAACCGGCTTGCCGCTTTTCAGGATCTCCCCGGACCGCGACTCGCAGGCGGTCATCCCAACCCGGATGGATCCGGTGCCCGACGGAGCAATGGTCTATCCCTGGGCTGCCTATCGGGGCTCGCCGGGCGAACACCCGATCTTTCGAACAGGAGCCTCGTCAAGCTGGGCGCATCTGATCGACCATGTGACGCACTACAAACGGGTATCGATCGGCTCCACAGGTCGGGCCAGCACTTCTCTGCATTCGGTGTCTGTCTACGACGGAGCAAATACCCACGATTATCATCACAAGATTCGGATCCTTCCCGTAATCGCGCGAATTCAATGGGTGTTTTCCCACGGAGCCCAGGAGTTGCCACCCGCCGAGGAGGGCGCCGAACCGCTGTATGAGCCACGTCTTCACCTCACTCCGGTCGTTACCCTATGGAACCCCTACAATGTCGCGATAAGCTGCCCTCCAAACTTTCGACTACAGATGCCGGTCACCTTGCCGACCGCCTTCCGGTATTCCTTCGATGGTCAGAAAAATCCCGACTACAACGCGCTGACCACAGCGTTGAACAACCAACCTCCGCTGTCTTGGTTCGGAGAGGAGACTGTCGGACGTGAAAGGGTTGATTTTCTACTCCGGATCGCTGCGCCCTTCAATCTCATTCCTGGCGAAACGCGGTTATTCAGCCCGAAATCGACCAACCCGGTCAAACACAGCCGAGCCCAGCTCAATCTCGGGCCAGGCTATCGGCCCGGGGGCGGCTACTACTTCCAGGTAAGAGGTGCCCGGGGCGAATCACCGTTGAAGCTTCCGGGATCGACACGCATCAAGGCTGATGCCCGTTTCGACACCAAGGACCGATACAGGGAAGTGTCCCATGTGGGGGTCTACCTGGATCTTCAGAGGGAAGACAAGAAGAGCCATCTCGCTTACCGGATGTTCTTCACCGAAGACACGGCGAACGCTGTTTATTCCCCACTCTCAGATATGGCCGAAACGTCGCTGGAGGCCTGTT
This sequence comes from Haloferula sp. A504, assembly GCF_044385805.1. Taxonomy (NCBI): domain Bacteria; kingdom Pseudomonadati; phylum Verrucomicrobiota; class Verrucomicrobiia; order Verrucomicrobiales; family Verrucomicrobiaceae; genus Haloferula; species Haloferula sp. A504. The sequence continues at coordinate 48,806 of NZ_JBISBU010000013.1, read as the reverse complement.
CAGGCAATCCGCTTCCTTTCCTCTCGGCCGTCTTTGGCGCGCGCACTGCCAGCAGCACACACATGGCCACGAAGGGCTTCATTCAGTCTAACCCCATGGTCAATCACGCGAGAATGCGCAGAACAGGGGATTTCTACTATGGCCAAACGCACCCGGTGAATTCGCCCTCTGACTTCAGCTTCGTGAAGCATGCTCCGGGTGGCGACAGCCTGCTGCCGAACGTCGGCGACACGACCAACCGCAGCTACATCGTCACCGGCTTCAGCAAAGCTGATGGTCTTGCGCGCTGCGTCATCGCCGAGCTTCCGCTACTGCCTCTCGCGTCGCTGGCCGAGCTGACCCATTGGGACGCCCGCTTTGACAATCCGGCCCCACCCTATTCGCTCAACCAGGTCGCCAATTCCGACGCATCTCCACTCATTCAGTCCGACGCCGTTCTCAACAGCAAGGATGCTGGGGAAGCCATCAACCGGCAGAACGACGATTCATATTGCATGAATCATCTGCTCTTTGACGACTGGTTCGTCTCGTCAATCGCGCCCGATTCGCGGCTACCGGGCAGCGCAGGACGCGGTTTGGAGGCAGTCCATGCCGACTTCCTCACCGGCACCCGGCCACTGGTGAACCGCGCCTACCGCCCGATCCTGGCTGACATGGTGTCTTCCGCCGAGGAGGCCGCGGAGATATACAGCGAGCACGTCGAGCCTGCGGATGCATGGAAAACCATCGCGGCGAGGCTTGAGGTGGAGGGAATGTTCAACGTGAACTCCACCTCGGTCATCGCATGGCGCGCCCTGTTGGGACACGCGAGAGACCAGAAAGTGCCGCACATTCGTGGGGCCGCTCCCGATTGGGATATCGGACTGTCGGCAGAATCAGATCACATTTTCAACCGTTTCAGTGTGGCGGCGGACTCCGAGGCCGGAACCATCGGCGACTCGGGTGCGTTTCCCGAAGCGACCCAATTCGCCGGTTATCGCACGGTGGATCCGGAGTTCATCGATGCCATGGCGGAGGAAGTGGTCAGCCAGATTCGTCTTCGGGGCCCTTTCCTCTCGCTTTCCGAGTTCGTCAATCGCCAGCTTTCCTCTGGTGACCTCGCACTCGCCGGCACCATTCAAGGCGCCTTGAATGCGCTTTCGAAGCAACCGGCTCTCGACCCCTTCGCCCATCTCAAAGCTCTCTCCACGGTTTCCATCGGCGACCCACCGAATGTGGCAGGACACGACGAGGGCTATCAGTTTCGCAAGGCTGTGGAAGGGCACAGCGCCTACGGCATGCCTGGGTGGACCCGTCAGGCTGACATCCTACGACCGCTCGCCCCGATCCTCTCCGTCCGGGACGACACTTTCACCATCCGGGCCTACGGTGATGCCCGGGACGCCGCCGGAAGCGTGATCGCGCAGGCATGGTGTGAGGCTACGGTCCGGCGGATGCGGGACTATGTCGATCCGTCCGATGAAGCCGACCGCTTCGAGGCTCCCGAACGGGAGATCAACCGCCGGTTCGGGCGACGCTTTGAAATGGTCTCGTTCCGCTGGTTGTCCCCCAAGGAGGTGTGATTTCCGCCGGATCCATGGGGCCTGACAGAATCTTCCGACATCCATGAAGCACAGCATCCTGTTGGCCTTAATTCTTCCCCTCACTGCGGTGGAACCATCGGTGCGCACCTGTCGTATCCTATTCCTCGAAGCGCCCGCCTCGGCACCGACCTCGTTGTTTCTTTTCGATGGCAGCGAATCCCGCGAGGTCGACTTGCCGCGGATGAACTTCTCAAAAGTGTACTCGTTGCCTGCGGGTGCGCTCAGGTTGCACCTGCTTTCAACCGCTCTGGACGACCCCGAGCAGCTTCCGGACGGAGCTCCGTGTGCCAAGGTTTCGGCCGGCGTCACCGATTTCTACCTTCTGCTCACCAGCGACCCGGAGAACAAGGTCGCCCCCGTGCGCATGCAGGCGATCCATGCCGGCAGCGATCGGCTCAAGCGGGGACAGATGCTCTGGTTCAATCTGACGAGGAACACGATCGGCGGCACCGTCGGATCGGAGAGGCTCGTCGTTCAACCCGGAGCCCGCACCGTCATCGACCCTCCGGCCCGCGGCAACGAACGCTACCAGGTCGATCTCGGGTTCCGTATTCCCGACGAGGATCACCTCTACCCGCTTTGCGAAACGAAATGGATGCACGACCCACGAAGCCGGAGCGTCGCCTTCATCATCCCGAAGGCCGGCATCCGGACGCCCCGCGTACTGGTCTTTCCGGACTTTCGTGATGACGAGCAACCCTGATCGGGGGAGAAGCTCGCTCCCAAGCGTGGGTTCCGCTGACCCGGACCGGGCATGGTCAGGCGCGGTACTTGATGATCGCTTCGACCTTGCTCCGGACATGGAGCTTCTGGCAGATTCGCTTCACGTAGGTGCGGACCGTTTCGATCGTGATGTCCAGTTCGTCCGCCACCTCCTTGTAGATGTAGCCGGAGGCGAGCAGGCCGAGAACCTCGTGCTCCCGAGCCGATAGCTTCTGATTCTCGTCCTCGATCTCGCGGTCCTTCCGAAAATGCTGGGCGACCTTGCGCGCGATGTGGCTTGAGAAGGGAGCGCCGCCCGAGAACACGTCGCGGATGGCGTTGAAGATGTCGTCCGGGCTGCTGGTCTTGAGAAGATAGCCGCTCGCACCCTCCTTCAAGGCCCGGAAGATGTTGTCCTCCTCGTCGTAGGCGGTCAACATCACCACTTCCATTTCGGGATGGCCCTTTTTCAATTCCCGGATGCAGTCGATCCCGGATCGGCCCGGCAGTTTGATGTCCATGAGGACCACGTCGGGCGGATCGCAGGGGATGCGGGAAAGGGCCTCCTCCCCGGACGAGACCGCGTACAGGCATTCGATGTCGTCTGGACGCTCGAGGATCTTCACGAGTTGCTCCTGCAGGCGGAGGTCGTCCTCCACAACGACCACGGTTTTTCGATGGAAAGCCATGAGGTGCTATCGTTCTCGCATGAGGACCGGCGCTGTCAACACGACTCGCAGGCCGCGGGGATCGAGATTCGAGATGCCACATCGGCCCCCGATCGACTGCATGCGCTGGCGCACGCTCTCGAGGCCGCTCCCTCCGGGGTCTCCCGGGGGGCTTTCCGCATCTTCCCGGATTCCCACGCCGTCGTCGCTGATCGACACACTGAAGCTGCCCCGGTCGATCCGGATCCTGATGAGAATTTCGGATGCTTCCGCGTGGCGCAGCGCGTTGTTCACCGTTTCCTTGACCGCGAGGGAGAAGTTGTGGCGGAACTCGTGGCTGATGGGGTGGTTGTGCTCGAGACCGGCATCGTCGATCCGGCAGCGGATGCCGGCGAGCCGGCAGAGTTCGCTGACGAGGCGGCACAGGTAATTGATCAACGATTCGAGGTCGCTGTTTCTCGGGTTGAGCATCCAGACCGATTCCGAAAGGGCACCGACCAGTTCGCCGGTGAGTTCGCGGATCTGGCGGAAGGCCGCCTGCGACTCGGGATCGGCGGTGACGGCCTCCGCGTTGGCCCCGACCAGGGAAATGTGGGAAAGACGGGTGCCAAGGTCGTCGTGGAGGTCCCGGGCGATGCGGAGCCGCTCGTCGGAGAGCAGCTGGGCGTGCCGGAGTTGGCGTCTGATTCTTCGCCGGACGAGAGCCCGGGCCCAGAGCCCGACGAGGCTCCCGACTCCCGCGAGGCACCCGAGCCAGAACCACCATTTCTTCCAGAACACGCCGGGGACATCCACCACGAGGACCGAGGTTCGTCCGGTGGGGATGCCGTCGATCGAGAGCTCCTCAACGAGGAAGCGGTAGTCGGCGGCCGGAAGCCGCTCGTAGTCGAGCTCGAAGGGGCCTCCGAGTCCCACCGAATAGGCTTCCTGCCATTCGACCTCGATTTGCTCACCAGGCCGAAGCGCCGGGAGTTCGTAGTGCCCGCTCGCGATGTCGGCGTGCGCCTCGAGGTCGTCGTCCACGATGACCAGGGTCGGCGGCGAGTCGCGCTGGCCGTCCGGATGAATGATGGAACCCATGGTGGGCCGACTTCCGGCCTTGTTCCAGCGGATCGGGCGGGAGTCCGGCCCGAGCGCCTCGCGCATCAGCCATCGCTCCGGTCGGTCGGTGGTGGGGAGGGAACGGATCGTGATACCACGGATCGCGATGACGCCGACCGCGCTCAAAGGACCGGAGGAGGAAACCGCCACCGAGAGGTATTCGGCGCTTTCGGGGACTCGAAGGGTTTCCTTGCGAGAAACGAAGGCGAAGGGGGCTTCCGATCCGCTCCAGCCTGGAGTTGCGTGCTTGGCGGGGAAGTCATGATGAAGAATCCGGTTCCCTTCCTTGTCGATGAAGCGGACGACGAACATCATGGTTCCGCTTCGCTCCTGCCACACCTTGTCCGCCCCCTCGAGGCGGTAGCGCACTCGCAGGCTGGCCGGGACAACCTGAAACTGGAGGGAGGACGCGTTCAGGGGAGCGAGCGCGATTTCGTCCTGCGGGACCAAACGGGTTTCGTCGGCGAATGCCTCGATGGTGGTCGATGGAGTTTCTCCCGTCGCCGCACCGGCGAGCACGACGATCCCCATCGTGCGCAAAAGGGCAGCGAAGAAGGAGGAGCCGGTGGTGGTTGCGGTTCGTGACACGTGGAGGATCGAGGTCTGCGAACGATAGGCGTCCCGCTGCGATTTATCGAAGCGATTTCATCGGAGTCCCCGAAATGGGGACTAGAAGTCGAAGCTCCCGGAATTCTTAATCGGCTCCTTGACCAGCTCCCAGAGAATCAGGTTTGCATTGCTCCCTCGGCGAGGGTCGATCGCCATCAACGGCTGCGCCGGACGGTCTCTCATGGCCGGGTGCGTCTTTCTTCTCGCCTCGTTGACGGCAACCGCGGGCACGAAGCACTCACCTTCCTCGCGGTTCATGTCCTACGAGGGACGTGTCATGGCCGGATATCAGGGCTGGTTCCGGACACCCGACGACGGCTCGGGGAGTCGCTGGGTGCACTGGGGCAAGCGGGGGCGGTTCGACCCCCAGCATGTCAGCATCGACCTCTGGCCCGAGGTTTCGGAGTACCCGAAAACCTACGAAACGCCCTTCACGCTGGCGAATGGCGAACCGGCCCGGGTGTTCAGCTCGTGGGACGCCAGCACGGTCGATACCCACTTCCGCTGGATGAAGGAGCACGGCATCGACGGCGCCTTCATGCAGCGCTTCTTCCGCGTCACCACCACCGGGGAACGGCGCCGGGAAGGTCGGGTGATCCTCGGGCACGCGCTGACCGCCGCCGAGCGGCACCAACGGGCGGTGGCGGTGATGTACGACCTTTCCGGTATCGCAACGAACGGCCAGGACTGCGAGTCGGTGATCCAGGACTGGAAGGAGATCGTCGATGAGCTGAAGGCAACCTCGCAAGGCCGGGAACAGAGCTATCTCTACCACCGGGGAAAGCCACTGGTGGCAATCTGGGGGCTGGGTTTCACCGGGCGCGACTACGACATCCGCCGGATCGGGGTCGACAAGCTGATCGACTTTCTCCGCGACGATCCGGAGTACGGCGGATGCAGTATTTTGCTCGGGGTGCCCACCCATTTCCGGACCCTGCGGGCCGACACCCGCGCTGATCCCTACCTCCATGAGTTGATGGAGAAGGCGGACGTGGTTCTGCCGTGGATGGTCGGGCGGTTCAGGACGCTTGAGGGCCGGGAGCGGGAGAAGTTCCGGTCGCAGGTTCGGGACGACTTGGCATGGTGCCGGACTCGGGGACTCGACTACGCGCCCTGCGTCTATCCCGGCTTCAGTTGGCACAACCTGAAGGGCGGGGAGGAAGAGTTGGACAAGATCCCGCGTCGGGGAGGAAAGTTCTTCTGGCAAATGATCCACGGGTCCGTGGAGGCCGGCGCGAAGATGCTTTACGTGGCCATGTTCGACGAGGTCGACGAGGGAACCGCGATCTTCAAGCTCTCTCACGATGCGCCGGCCGGGAATCCGCCCGCCCGCTTCGTGGACATTGGGGACGTTCCAAGCGACCACTATCTTTGGCTCGCCGGACAGGGCGGGCGCCTGCTGCGCGGCGAAATCCCCGCCGACCCGGAACTCTACCGCCGCACCGATCCGAAGACGAGGGACCGCGAGGATGTCCCGAAGAGGAGCGAGTAAACGTCGTCATTCCAACCATGAATCCGAACCACTCACGAACCGAGCATCGCTCCGCCAAGTTGCCGCGAATCGGAGCACGGATTCTGCGTTTCGGGGCGCTGCTGCTGGCCCTTTGCCCATGCTCCGGGGTCGCGGCGGACTCGCGGCCGAACGTCCTCATGATCGCCGTCGACGACATGAATGATTGGATCGGGTGTCTTGGGGCGACTCCCGCGGCCATCACCCCGAACATCGACCGATTGGCGGAGCGGGGGTTCAATTTCACCAACGCGCACACCGCCGGGATATTCTGTGCTCCTTCGCGCGCGGCGATCTTCTCCGGGCAGTATGCATCTTCCACCGGCTGCTACCGGACCGCCCACTACTTCGTGAACCGCCCCGAGCTGAGGCCGCTCCAGGTCAGCCTGCAGGAGGGAGGCTATGCGACCTTCGGAGGCGGCAAGCTGTTCCATCACCCCGAGGGCCACATCGACGTCCGAGGCTGGACCGGATTCTTCCTGCGGAAGCCCGACCAGTATCGCCGCGCGTGGAGCCTCGACAACTGGAGCGAGGAGGTACCCTTCCCCGATCCCTTTCCTGCGAGCATCTACAACCGGACCTACAACAAGGGAAAGGACCTGGGCGGGGGATTGTTCCTCGAGTGGGGGGCGGTGCCGGACGAGCGGGAAGAGGATCTCGCCGACACCATCCGGGCGAACTGGGCGGTGTCCAAGCTCGGCGAGAAGCACGACCAGCCCTTCTTCCTGGCCGTCGGCCTCTACACACCGCACTTTCCGAACTACTGCCCGGAAAAGTATTTCAAACTCTACGAGGGCAAGGAGATCCCGTTGCCTCCGATGAAGGATGACGATCTCGACGACCTTCCCGAGCCCATCCGGCGCCAGAAGACCAACCGCAGGAAGGCCCACCACGACCGGCTGGTGGCCATCGATGCGGTCGACGACGCCATCCTCGGCTACCTCGCCTGCATGAGTTATGCCGACGCGCTGGTCGGGAGGATTCTCGATGCGTTGGAGAAAAGCCCTTATGCCGACAACACCATTGTGGTTTTCTGGAGCGATCACGGTTACCACCACGGTGAGAAGGGCGACTGGGGCAAGCACACCCTCTGGGAGCGGACCTCGAACGTCCCCTTCATCTGGGCTGGTCCGGGGGTCGCGAAGGGCGCGGTCAGTGACGTGACCGTGAGCCTCATCGACATGTATCCCACCCTCGTGGACCTCTGTGGCCTGCCGGCAACTCCACAGAAGTTGGAGGGGGAATCGCTCGCCGACACCTTGAAGAACCCGGCGTCGGCGAAGGATCGCGATGTGTTCCTGCCCTACATGGAGCCCGGCGGCTACGCGGTGATCAATCGCGACTGGCGATACATCCACTACCCGAATGGCGGTGAGGAACTCTACGATCTCCGGAAGGACCCCAACGAATGGAACAACCTGTTATTCCAGGAGCCCGGAGCACATCAGGAATTGATCCGCAAGTTGAAGCGCGCCGCCCCCGAAACCTTCGCCCCCCACGAGCGGAAGCTGAATCGACGGAAGGAACTGATCATCGAGGGAACAAGCTTTCGCTGGGAACCATCCGCAACGCCCCCGGACGAAAAGCGTGACTCCCCCCGGCGCCCCGGCAAGCTGCGCGGTTCTTGAAGTGGAAATGGTTTGGATGAAACACGATGACAATGAACTTGAACATGGTCGGAAGCTCGGGATTGCCTGATGAGATCCGTCCTCGGGACGGCGGAACCGCCGCAGGAGCCCGCAGGAAGATCCGAATGGGGCGGATCCGCGTGCATGCGTGGATGGTGTGCCTCGCTTCGCTTGCGGCAGGGGCGGCTACCGCTCGGTGCGAAGCCCCGCCGCAGAGACCCAACATCATCCTTCTTTACATCGATGACTGGGCCTGGAACGGCACGCCTGTGGCGATGGATGATGGCATGCCGAATTCGCGCATGCCCGTTTTGCGGATGCCGAACGTCGCAAAGCTCGCGGGCCAGGGAATGAAGTTCCGCAATGCCTACGGGTCTCCGCAGTGTTCGCCCGGCCGGGCATGTGTGCAGACCGGGCAGTCGACCCCACGCAACGGCTTCAGCGTCTTCATGAACAGCAAGGGTCAGGACTACTACGACAAAAAGTCGTTTCCCGGCTACCCGCTCGTCCCCTGCATCTCCGACATGTCGCTCGACGCGGACGCGCTGACCATCCCGAAGGCACTGAAGCCTCTGGGTTACACCTGCGCCCACCTCGGCAAGTGGCACCTGCGCAGCGACCCGGGTGCGGCGGGCTACTCGGTTCACGACGGGGATACCAGCAACACGCCCGGCAACACCTTGACCGGGGAGGGGAAGAGGCGGCTGCCTGCCGACCTGAGCGACCCGAAGCTGATGTTCAGCCTCACCCGGAAGGCGATCGCCTTCATGAACGAGCAGGTCGAGGCGGGTACGCCGTTCTACCTGCAGATCTCCCACTACGCGATGCACGAGGGGAGGGAATGCCTGCCCGCCACACGGGCCAAGTATGTCGATCATCCCGCGGTGCAGGAATACTACCGGAAGACGGGCACCACCGCGGAGACGGTGAACCGCAAGTCCGATCCCGCCGTCTGGCTGGGCATGGGCGAGGACCTCGACGGGCGCATCGGGGCGGTGCTCGATGAAGTCGCCAAACTCGGGATCGAGGACGAAACCTACGTGGTCCTCGTGTCCGACAACGGATACCGTCATTCGTTTCTACCCGGTCTCACCCAGCCCTTGCACGGCGCGAAGTGGTGGGTCTGGGACGGGGGAATCCGGGTGCCCATGATCGTCCGGGGCCCGGGCATCAGGCCGGGATCCGTCTTCGACGGCAACGTCATCAATTACGATTTCCTGCCCACCTTCGTGGACTGGGCGGGAGGTGACCCGGAGGCGTTGGAGGAGATCGATGGCCGCTCGCTCGCGGGTTACATGAAGGGAGCGACACCGGCGCCTGAGTTCCTCGGGCGGCCCCTTTACTTTCACTATCCCCATTATCGGTCGTCGCGGCCGCACTCCGCCCTCATCGCGGGACAGTACAAGGTGATGCATTTCTACGATCACCCCGAGATCCCGATGCTGTTCGATCTCTCCCGGGATCCCGGGGAGGTGGAGAACATCGCCAGGGAGGATCCGGACCGGCACGCCGAGCTCCATGGCGAGATGATGAGCTATTTCAGGAATGTCGAAGCGCGCCTGCCGAAGGCCAACCCCGACTACGACCCCGAACTCTACAAGGCCTCGAAAGACCACGCCAAGCTGCTCCGCTGGGGACCTTTCAAGGGAGAACGCCCTTTGGATGACGATGAACGGTGAAAGGGTGGCCACCTCCATCTCGACGTCCTCGCCTTGAGAACCGCAAGGCTGGAACATTTCCGAGGGCGCATTCCAACAAGCAGAAGAAACATCCATTCGAATCAATGAGCACCAGCACCATCATCGCTACCCTGACACTCCTCCTGGCCTCCATCCAAGCGACGAGGGCTGATGAAACCACCCCTCGGAAATCCGTCGCCCAACTCCAGGAAGAGTTCCTTGATCTCAAGTTTGGGATGTTCCTCCACTACAACATGGCGACCTACACCAATGAAGAGTGGGTCAAGGGCTACCCGGATCCTTCCACTTTCGACCCCGGCGGCCCGGTCGATACCAACCAGTGGGCAGACGCCGCCAAGGCGGCAGGGATGAAATACGCCGTGCTTACCGCCAAGCACGTTTCCGGCTTCTGCTTGTGGGACAGCAAGCACACAACCTACGACATCATGCACCCGGACTGCCCGGTTCAAGAGGACATCGTGGCCAAGTTCATCGAGTCTTTCACAAGCCGCGGACTCAAGGTCGGCCTTTACTATTGCTGGCGTCACCCCGGCTTTGGTGACCCGGAGAAACACAAGGTCCTGGCCCCGGAATGCGACCCGGCCAGCCATGACCTGGAGGCGCAGAAGGAATTCCAACTCAAGCAGATCGGAGAACTGCTGGAGAAGTACCCCGAATGCTTCTATTTCTGGAACGACGCCTTCGATCCGGGCGTCGGGACCGCCGAAGAACTGCTGGAGTTCGGGCGAGGCATCAACCCGGGCCTGCTCACCAGCTCGAACTGGTGGAGCTGGGGCAAGAAAGGTCAGCCCTACCTCGACATCGGCGTCAAGGAACTGCGGATGTTTCCCGAGGATCACAAGGGTCCAGGCGAGACGTGCTGGTCGTTGGCAGGACGGAAGTGGTTCTGGAATGAGGGCCTCCGTGGATACGGCGGCCCCGAAGGCCACGTCCAGCGCCTCGAGGCGGTCAATGCCCGCAACTCGAACTATCTTCTCAACGTCCCGCCCAACAAGAAGGGCAGGATCGACGATGCCGCGGTCAAGGTCCTTGAAGCGATCGGCAAGCTGCAAGGCGAGTGACGTCCGCGAGTTTGATTCATCCGCCTTGTCCAAGCATACTCGCATGAAACTCCATGGCAGCCTTTCCGCCCTCCTCGCCTTCCTGATCCCCCTGACCGCCGCCGGCGACCTCGACTCGCGTTTCACTGACCCGGTCGAGGAGACCAAACCGTGGTGCTACTGGTATTGGCTCGGTGGCGACATCACCGCCGAGGGACTCACCCGGGATCTCGAGTCGATGGCCGAGGTCGGCATCAAGAAGGCCTTCACCGCCAGCATCAGCGGACGCCCGAGAGAGGGCCGTCCTCACGTCGAGATCCTCACCGACGATTGGATGGAACTCTTCCGCCACGCCCTCCGGGAAGCCCATCGACTCGATATCGAGATCGGGATGTTCAACAGCCCGGGCTACAGCATGTCCGGCGGACCGTGGAACAAGCCTGAACAGTCGATGAGGCACGTCATCTGGACGGAAACCCCGGCCGAAGGCGGCGGGTTCTCCGAGGTGGTGCGTCCGGTCTCGAAGTTCCCCGTACAGGACATCGCAGTGATGGCCGTGCCGCGGCGGCCGTTCGCCAGCATCAGCTCCCGCCCGGATGGAAACGTGATCCGGTTCCAGAGCGAGGAGCCGATCACCGCCCGTTCGATGAGCCTCGAGGTCGGACCGAAATACACCTTCGCCGGCACCCTTCACGCCAAGCTGGCCGACGGCAGCAGCAGGCAATTGCTCCGGCTCGATCGCCCGGACAACTCCCGTGACACCTGCGACAGCCAGCCGACGGCGCCCGAGATCTACAGCTTTGCCGAGGTCACCGCGAAGGAGTTCATCCTCGAGCTCGAGGGCGCGACCAGGAAGCTCCTCAGCGCCACGATCAGCGCCGAGCCCAAGGTCAGTCAGCCCTATGAGAAGCAACTCGCCCGCCTTCACGCCCGGCAGTTCCCGGAGTGGAAGCAGCACGTCTATCCGGACACCGTCGAGCCGGCCGGGCGGGGCCTGGTGCTGCAGGCCAACGAGGTTCACCTCATCGACGAACGGCCAGACGCCGAAGGCCGCCTGACCTGCACCCTGCCCGAGGGATCATGGACGGTCCTCTGCTTCGGCATGACCAGCACCGGCAAGACCAATATCCCGGCGCCGCCGGAAGCCACCGGACTCGAGTGCGACAAGCTCAGCAAGGAACACACACGCCATCATCTCGAGAGCATGTTCACGCCGATCTTCGCCAAACTCAGTGCCGAGGAGCGAAGCGTGATCAAGACCATCGTTGCCGACAGCTACGAGGCCGGCACACAGAACTGGACCGACGACTTCGACCAGATCCTGGAACAGCGGATCGGCTACGACCCGATCCGCTTCCTTCCGACCTTCACCGGCCGCACCGTCAACAGCGCCGAGGCGTCCGATACCTTCCTGTCGGACCTGCGCCGCACCGTCGCCGACCTCATCTCGGAGAACTATCTGGCGACCATCAACGAATACGGCGACGAGGTCGGGCTCGACGTCTGGATGGAGAACTACGGCAGCTGGGGCTTTCCCGGCGACGCCCTCTACTACGGCAAGCATGCCGACATGGTCAGCGGCGAGTTCTGGATGGGCCGGCCCATGGGAGTGCAGATGTGCCGGATCGCCAGCTCCACCGCACACATCTACGGCAAACCCCGGGTCTTCGCCGAGTCCTACACCTCCTTCATCAAGCCCTTCCATCATCCCTATGTGATGAAACGGCGGGCCGAGGAATTGTTCACCCATGGGGTGAACCACGCCGTGCTGCACGTCGTCGTTCATCAGCCTCAGGAAGGCGTTCCCGGACGCAATCCCTGGTTCGGCATCCAGTTCCACCGCAACACGCCCTGGTTCATGTCGAGCCGCTCGTGGGTGAAGTACCACCAGCGGATGCACACCATGCTGCAGGAAGGCAAACCCTCTGCCGACATCGCCGTCTACTACGGCGACTTCAGTCCGATCACCGTCGGCCCGGAGAACCCCGTTCCCCATGGCTACGACTTCGACTACATCAACTCCGACGTCCTGCTGAACCACCTCGAGTTCGAAGACAGCCGCTGGGTGATCGACCTGCCCGGCGCCTCAAGCTACGGAGCGCTCGTCATTCCCGACACCGGTCACGTCCGCCCGGCCGTCGCCCGCCGCATCGCCGAACTGAAGAAGGCGGGGGGACCGGTCTTCGACTCCCTTCCCATTACCGGTGATGACCTCGCCAGCACCGGCCTGAACCCCGTGGTCTGGGACGCCAATCAGGACTTCAAGTGGAAGGTCCGCGAGACCGGGAGCGGCCGCATCTTCCTTCTCTGCAACTTCGAGCGAACCGGCCCCTTCGAGGCCAACCTGAAAGTCGAGGGTCTGCAGCCCGAGTTTTTCGATCCAGTCACCGGCCAAATCCGCAAACTGGCCACGTGGCGGGAGGTGAAGGGAGGCACGCGTGTCCGTTTTCAGATCGACGACCTTGCGGACAGCTGCTTCGTGGTTTTCCGCGAACCCGCCGTGGAGCCCTCCGTGACCGCCGTAGATGGCCCCATTCATCTCTGGCTCGACGATGCGGGAGGGCTTGTCGCCGAAGGCGATCAAAGCGGCATCCATGCGGTGACCTCCAGCGATGGAAGCACGAAGCAAGTCCAGATCGAGGCCCATCAGTCCGCCATCGAGCTTCAGCCTCACGGAGAACCCGATGCCAAGGGCCTCCAAACCTACACGAGCCGCTTCGTGCTTCCCTCCGGCATTCGCCCCGCGAACCCCATCCGGCTCGATCTCGGTGATGTCCAGATCATGGCCGGGGGAAGCCTCAACGGGAGGGAGCTTGAAACCCGTTGGATGCCACCTTTTGCCTGGGAGGTTGGGGAATTCCTGAGACCTGGCGAAAACCGGGTCGAGATTGTGGTCAGTCCGTTGAACCAGGATACGCCTGCCAGGATCGGTGGCCCCACCGTGCTGAAGTGGGAGGTTGTGACGTGGCGTTAGCTCCAGTTGACGCCCCGTCGACCCGCATGGTGGCGTGAACTTGGGCGGTGGTGATTTCCCATGAGTCTTAGGGTTGACCGATGTTCTCGCGGGCATCTGCCTCGGCAGGGCATATCAGGTGACGGACTGAAGTCGGCGAGTGCGAGTCCGAAGACAAGTGCCGGTCGAGCTGAGCATGAAAAAGACCCGTCCGAAGTGGACGGGTCTTGCTGTTTGATTTTAGTCATCAGTTGATTCCGACAATTGTATCGCACAAACCGTGAAGGGCTTGGGAGCGACGCATGGTAGTGACTGGATTCTGGCCTTTGAAAACCTCGGTGAAGCTGTTGAAAAGGCTCCAGAGGTTTCGGGGACAGAACGCGTCGTGTCGGGGCTTGCGCCACTCGTTCAGGACGCGGGGTAATTGGCTCGGGGTGATCGCTTGGCAATCCATCGCCCGGATCACCAGGTCGAGGGCCGACCAGTCAGCCATCGGTTCGGATCGGTAGAGTTCGATCCGTCGGTCGAGGGACTGAAATCGGTCTCCGAGTTGACCGACTGCCCGGGCGGTGAGATGCCGAAGGTCGCGCCAGGCGTTCCTCGTGTGCTTGCGAGAGATCCGGACTTCGCCGGAAAACGCCATATTATCACAAACGAAGGTTCGGGTGCCCGCCACCAGTCCGGCCGGGAAGACCTTGTCGTGGCTGTTGCGCAGTCCGACGATCCAACCGTAGTCGGAGCCGACCTGTCGATCGGGAAGAGTAATCTCGAGAACTCCGAAGTATCGGGCTCCCTCGTGGCTGAGGGCGTGAGATTCTCCGGTGAGTCGGAAGCCTGCACTACCGAGTTGGTCAAGCACCTCACTTAGCAGGTTGTGGTGGGGCAGGGGGTACCAACTTCGCGTGGCATCCGGTGTTCGTATCTCACACAGTTTGGTGCCCGTTTCGAGAGACCCACCGGCGAACGCCGCCGAGGGCGTCCGCGAAAGGAGCTGGTTCTCATCCATTCTACCACTGGGATGCCGTGTGCGGACCTTGACTCGCCATCAACTACGTGGCCCGGCGAGAGGAGAGGAAACAATAGGGTCGGAGGCTACGTCGCTCCCAATCCACCATGTCGTGGTTGCTCAGCCCCCAACGCTCCAACAGTGCTCCGACCGGTTGGTTGCCGCGGTTGCGGGTGTCGTCCATGGGCGGAGTGTGGGGGCGTGGAATCGTCCTGGCAATCCGGCATCCACGCTGCCGGGGCGGAGGCGGCAGATCCTTGCAAAGCCTGCGCGTCAATCGCTCCGGCGACAGCCTGCCCGGGTTGGACGCTTATCCGGTAGCTGAACCGCTGTATTTCGCTATCCGGGAACGCATCCGACCCCGTTCTGCGGCGGCTTCGGTCCACAGACCCGCACCTTCTCACAGCTCCATGACTTTGAATTGCAGGAAAACGCGACCTGAGCGCTTTCACAGGTCCCCGTGGTTGCTCGCGGTATGGGTTGCCGTGGTGGCGGTTCTGTTCCCGGTTCGGGCCGCAGCGGCCCATGCCTTCGATGACGCCCGGTGGATCTGGTTTTCGGCCGAGCCGATGCCCGACTCGATCGAGTTTCCCGCCGGCAGCGCGTTCTTCCGGGGTTGCTTCGATGTCGCCGACCCCGCGCAGGTCGAAGCGGCCCGGCTTGCCATCACCGCCGACAACCTGTGGGTGCTCCACGTCAATGGCCGGCCGGTCGGAGCCTGCGACATGGACCCGAACCACTGGAACCAGCCCCGGAGCATCGATATCCGCGGCCTGCTGCGGCCTGGCCGCAACGCGGTGGCGGTCGAGGCGGTGAATACCGTGCATGGGCCGGCGGGCTTGATCGTCTCGCTCGAGCTTGGGATCACCGGAGGCCATGTGGTCCGGCATCTCAGCGGTGAGTCGTGGAAGTGCAGCGATCGCCTGCAGGGGGGGTGGCAGGACCCGGAGTTCGACGACCGGAGGTGGCCCGCGGCCCACGTGGTGGGGGAGTTTGGCATGCCGCCATGGGGAAGGGTGCCGGTGACCTCGAACTTGTCCCAACCCGGAGCCCCTGCCGAGGCACGACTCAAGCAGTTCCATGCCGCCAAGGTTCGCACCCGGCGCGGCAACCGTTCCGGACCCGCACCGCCGCCGGAGATCATCCCGCCTGCCGACTATCCTTGGCCGGACGCCATCGCTTTCCTCGCGGACGACTGCAGCCTGTATCGACCCGCCAAGGGCACCGGCACCGCCCAGGACAGCCTGCGGGTGACCATCTTCAATCCCAACCACACCCGGGCCTATCCCGAGCACGATCTGCCTGCGCCCGTGAAGATGGGCCGACGCCTGATGTCGCTCCGGCCCGCCCGCCCGGGGGTCGAGCCGACAACCTTGTGGGATGCCGGTGGCGGTGCGATTGGCTCACCGGCGGCTTCGTACGACGGCCGCTGGATCTACTTCGCGATGGCGGCGGAGGGAGATGCCTTCTTCCACCTTTATCGGATCGCGGCGGATGGGGGAAACCCGGAGCAACTCACCGACGGGCCCTTCCATGACATCGATCCCTGCGAACTTCCGGACGGGCGGCTGGTTTTCTCCTCCACCCGCATCGGCGTCTTCGAGGAGTATCACAACCCGCCGGCGCGGGCCTTGTTCGTCCGCGAGTTGAACGGGTCGATTCACCCGCTGACCCACACGATCGTCTTCGACAACGAACCGCGGATGCTCGCCGACGGGCGCATTCTTTTCCTGCGTTCGGACAATTTTTTCGACCGGGGCAAGGTGGAGACCCGACTGCATGCAATCTACCCCGATGGCACCACCGGCCAGACCGAGTTCGGACTCGAGAACGGGCCAGAATATGGTGGGCGGCTGCGGGCGTTCAACGCCGGCAGTGCCGCTCCGCTGGCCGACGGGCGCGTTGCCTGGGTCGATGGCAAGCAGGTCCTTGTCGCCCGGCCCGGGGAACCCCGGCAAATGTGGCGCCGGATCCCGGTCAATGCGGCGGACCTCGCAGCGCTACCCGATGCGCGACTCGTCGGTACGGTCGTCGGCACGGAATCCGGCTCGGCGTGGCCCTTCAACCGGATCGCCATTATCGATCCGGACGGGGACGAAAGCGGGGCGGTCACCGTGCATGAATCCTCCGGCGGGCCGGTCCATTCTCCGATCTTCGTCGGTCCGACGCCGAAGCCCCACCGGCTGGTCAAGCGGGTGGATCCCGCGGCGACCGACCGCCCCGGCCAGACCGGCGTGTTCTACTGCCAGGACGTCCGGCTGACCCACAACAGCACCGCCGGCTGGGAGCACGTGCGCGCGGTCCGGGTGCTCGCCGGGAAAGGACTCAACTATCGCTCGTCCCATTCCTACCTGGTCCATGCCGGCAACGAAACGGTCGACCTGGGAACCGTGCCGCTGGCGCCCGATGGTTCCTTCGCGGTGGAGGTGCCGGCAAACACCGCGATCGCCTTCCAGGCAGTCGATGCCGAGGGCCGCTCCGAGCTCAACCAGATGTCCTGGATTTACGTGAAGCCCGGCGAATCACGAGGCTGCGTGGGCTGCCACCAGCCGCGCGCCAACGCCCCGCCTCTCGTCGGATCGACGACACTGCAGGCGATGCGGACCCGCCCGCTCAAGCTCACCGGCCGCGGCGATCCACTGCGGTTCCGTGGCAACAATGCCGCCGTCACCGGACTGATGGAGCTTCAATTTGATCGCTTCCGCGAGATCGCCGGTCTCAACCGGCACCGCTCCGCCGATCGCAGCGGAAAGGAGGAGGTCGCGGCGCTGATCGATGACCTCGAATCGGGGGATCCGGACCGTCAGCATGGTGCGGCCCAGCGTGCCGGGGTGTTTCGCGATCCGGCCTGCGCCCCGGCGCTGGCGGCCTGCCTCGACTCGGACGATCGCGAGCTGCGGGTCGCCGCGGCGATGGCGCTTGCGACCTGCGGCCTGCGGGAATCCGTGGAGCCCCTGACCCGGGCGCTCGCCGATCGCGATCCGCTGGTCGCCCAGGCTGCCGTCGTCGCACTGGAGAATCTAACAGGCATCCCGCTGGATGACTTCGATCCCTTCGCCCCGCGTCGCGACCGCGGGAAGCAACTTCCGGCGTTCGCCCGTCGCTTCGCCGGGGTCGGGGATGCGGCATGGCAGCAGCAACTCGCCAGGACCCTCGACGCCTCCGACCGCGATCGTGCCCGGCGTGCCGCCGTTTCGCTGAGCCACTGTGGCGACCAGGCCAGTGTCGGTGCGCTTGTCGACTACCTCCTGAGCGAGCGCTCCCACAACCCGCTCCCCGAATGGAAACGGAAGCACCAGGGCGACGGCACGCGCTTCAACTCGCGTTCCGAGGTCAACCCACGCAGCCTGCAGGAAGTCACCCGGGCCGTCGGAAGCCTCGGCGGCGATGGTGAGGTGCCCGCGCTCGCGGAAACCGCCGCCCGGAACCTCGACCCCAAGACCGGCAACCTGTTTCTTGCCGAGGCCTGCGTCGAGGCACTCGGTGAGATCGGAACCACCGCCGCCGAGCAGGTCCTGCTCGATTTGATTCCCCAACTGCCGCCCTACCACGAGCACTGCTACTGGTATGGCGACCACCCCGCGCTGATCGCCTGCCACGCTGCGCCGGTCCACGCGCGGATCGTCGAGGCGCTCGATGTTCTCGGCAGCACGGCCGCCGGGCCTCACGTGCCCGCCTTGATCCGCATGGTGCCGACCGATCCCGACCGCGCCCTGTTCCCGGGAAGCGACGACTTTGAAACCCTGGTCGGTCGGGTGATCCGTCGCTCGGGCCGCGAAGCCGCCGTCGTTGAAACCTGTCTCCACGTGCTTGGTGATCCGGATGCGCCACTGAACCCCGACGTGCTCGCCGCTCTCAATGAGGTCCACGGTGCATGGGCCGGCACCCCGGGTCCCGACATCCGCGCCGCCCAGATTCTTTCGCTCGTCACCCGCGATCCGGCCCTCGAAGCCCGCGTCCGCGCCGCCTTCGAGCGCTGTCGGTCGCTGCCCAATGACATTCCGCGCGTTTACGACATCGGCATCCCGGTGGTGAGCGAGCTGCCGAGCCGTCACTGGACCTCGTTCTACCTGGCCCGGACGCTTGGCCAGATCGGCGACCCGTCCTCGGTGGCGAGCCTGCGTTCCGCGCTTGATGATTGCCCCGCCGAGGCGGCCTCCGGTCGGCCGGATCCGCTCGGCCCCGGCGTGCATTTCCTCCACAACGACCTCACGCCGTGCTGGCGAGCCGCGGCGGCCTGGGCACTCGGCCGGATCGGCGACCCGGGTGCCACGCCATCGCTCCTCGGCGTCCTCGGAGATGCGGAGAATGCGCCGGACACGCGTCATGCCGCTGCCGTGGCGCTGGCCCGGACCGCCACGGCGGCGGATCTGCCCGCGATGCGCGAGCTGGCGGACGAAGTCCCCGAGGTCTCGGTGCGCCATGCCCTGTTGATTGCCTGCGAGGCGGTCGGGTCGCGGCTTCCTCCGGAGCGTGATCCCGACTAGGCTCTGCTTGAATGCCATGAAAACAATGAGACTGCCGGGCCTCGTGCCCCTGATGCTGGCCCTGTGGGTCGGTGGAAATGCCGACGGGGAAGAGCCCGTTTTCACGATGCGCCCGATCGGTGAGGTGCAGAACGTCGAAGGCAAGCCGGTCGCACTGAAGATTGCGGACGAGTATGTCGAGGGCCTCGAAGGGCTTGAGCATTGCTCCCACGTGATGGTCCTGTGGTGGTTCGACAAGAACGACACGCCGGAGAAACGGCGGACGCTGAAGGTTCACCCCTGCGGCGACGAGCGGAATCCCCTGACCGGGGTGTTCGCCACCCGCTCACCGCGACGGCCGAATCTGATCGCCGTGACCGTGTGCAAGGTGCTCTCGGTCGAGAAGGGCGTCGTGACGATCGACGGGATCGATGCCTTCGATGGCACGCCCATCCTCGACCTCAAGTCGGCGGGCACACGGGACTTTCCGCTGAAGGGAAGTCCCAAGCCGGTGCGATGAGGGGCTGCGGTCTTGTTGTGGTAGCAGGCACCGCGACGTTGATGATGTTCTTTACAAAATGTCGGATGTTGTTCTTAACTGCCGACGCTTTGTGAGTGACTCGGAATCCATTGAAGCGCTTTTTGCCGGGGCCTCCGTGCTCCGGTCGAAGGACCTGGAGGAACGCGGATTTTCGCGGACGGCGATTCGTGAGGCCGTCGCCGCAGGCAGGATGGATAGAGTGGGTCGTGGACTCTATGCCCTGCCTGGGGCGGACATCGGGGCGCACCATTCGCTGGTGGTTGTGGCGAGGCGGGTGCCCCAAGCTGTGATCTGCCTGCTCAGTGCGCTCGAGTTTCACGAACTGACCACCCAGGTTTCTCATGAGGTCTGGATCGCGATCGGCCCGAAGGACCGGAAACCGGAGTTCGAGCATCCACCGCTGCGCGTCCTCCGCTACGGTCTTGCGCATGCGGCGCTCGGAGTGGAAGAGCACGAGGTGGAGGGCGCGACGCTCCGGATCTATTCGGTGGCGCGGACGGTGGTGGACCTGTTTCGCTATCGCAACAAAGTGGGCATCGATGTTGCGCTGGAGGCGCTGCGCGAGGGCTGGCGGGATCGGCGATTCACGCTGGCGGAGCTCAACCGGATCGCCCGCGTCTGCAGAATGGGTCGGGTGATGAAACCCTACCTGGAGGCTCTGACAGCATGAAGTTTGAAGGTCGCATCGAATCGATCCGAACTCGCCTGCTCAACCTTTCGCGGAGCCGCGGAGAGAGTTTTGATTTCGTGCTCGCGCGCTATGGAGTTGAGCGTTTCCTTCACCGACTCGCGCAGTCCGGACATGCGGGGCATTTCATCCTCAAAGGGGCGACGCTGTTCCAGGTCTGGAACCCCGAGCTTCACCGGCCGACCCGAGATCTCGATTTGCTCGGCTCCGGCCCGGATGATCCGGAGAAACTGCGGCGCACGGTGCTGGACGTGATGCGGGTCGTGTGCGCGGAGGACGGGCTTGTCTTCGATGAAGGGAGTCTCTCGGTCGAGCCGATCCGCAGTGACATGGATTACGGTGGGCTGCGGGCGAAGTTCCGCGCCCTGCTCGGCAAGATCCGCATTTCGGTGCAGGTCGATGTGGGGTTTGGCGATGCGGTCACGCCCGGACCCGAACTGCTTGATCTTCCGAGCCTCCTGCCGGACCTGTCGGACATCCGGTTGCGCTCCTACCCGGTCGCCACGGTGATCGCCGAAAAGTTCGAGGCACTGGTGCGGCTCGACATGCAGAACTCACGAATGAAGGACTTCTTCGATCTCGACTTCCTGCTGGGAGGTTCGCCTCCAGATCGTTCGGAACTCGAAGCCGCCATCAAGGCAACGTTTGGTCGTCGTGAGACGGCGTTGCCGGCCGATCAGCCTGCGGGGTTGTCTGATGACTTCGTGGCCGAAAAGTCGGTGATGTGGGATGCCTTTTTGCGGAAGAACGGATTGGAACCACGTGACTTTGGCGAGGTCGTGGAAAATGTGCGGGAGAAGACCGCGTGGCTCTGGACGGGATGAAGGAGGAGAGCAGGGCTAGTAGACGAAGTTGGATGACCAAGTGAGCCTCGTCCTTCGACTTTCGATCACTTCACCACCACTTCGATGGCGTAGCCGCCGCCGTCGGTCTTTTCGCGGACCTTCACTCCGAGGGGAGCGGACGGGTCGTCGAACTCCTGTCCCGGGTGGAAGGAGGCGTTCACCTTGTCTTCCCGGGGATGGACGACGACGGCGTTCTGGCCGCTGGGGAGGGTCGCATCGACGCTGTAGATGAGCACGCCGCCGGGCTTGGGGGCGTCCTTTTCCATCCGCAACGGCGGGGCGCATTCGACCACGAACACTTTGCTGGGCTTGGCGGGGTTGTCGGCCGGCACCACGACCATGGAGAGTCCTCGCTCCCCATCCAGCGGGGTGAGCGTGAGCTTGTGGGTGCCTTGGGTCAGGTAGGTCTTCCGGTCGGTATCGAGCCAGCCGAACTTGTGCCTGTGCCAGCCGATGAACCCGGGGGCCGTGCCGGTGGACGACATGACATCCCAGGGTCCGAGTGGGTTCTTCGGGGCGTCTTCCGGAACCTGGTCGGTGTAGGTGTAGAGGTCGGGAAGGCCCATGCAGTGGGCGAACTCGTGGGCGAGGACAAAGTAGCTCATGCTGCCCTGGTTGAGGGCGACGTTGATCTTTTCGCCGCGGTAGGGGATGGCCTTGTCGTCACGTTCGCCGAAGGCGAAGTTCCCCCGACCGGGCATGCTGATCATGACGTAGTCGTAGTCGAGGAAGTTGATCTTCGGATAGAGGGCGAAGGCATCGACGAACAGCTCGCGGTGACCCTCGGTGGTTCCGGGGTCGTAGGCCTTGTTCTCCCTGGGCATGCGCCGCCAGCCGTGGATGGGTTCGACCTCGATCGAGAACTTGCCGTAGGACTGGTCGTGAAAGAGTTGCTGGAACTTGCCGCCGGCGAGGAGTTTCTCGCCGCGCTCCCGGGTGTCGCCCTCCTGCGGGATGTTGGGGTAGTCGACGAAGAGCAGGACGGCTTTCTGCTTGCCGACGGTGGGCCCGTAGATGAGCGGGTCGTTGGGACCTTCGGTCTTGTAAACGTCACCCTTGGGGTCCAGCGGCGGAATCGGGTTCGTCGTGTCGGCGGTGACCGCGGCTGTGAGCAGGGCCAGGAGGGTGAGGTGCTTGAGCATGTGGGTGGTCCTCATTACGACCCGCGTTTGCCGGATCTTCCGCGGGAGGTGGGGAAGGACCGCGCGACGCTGTCGCGCATCGAACGGTGAGCG
Organism: Haloferula sp. A504; assembly: GCF_044385805.1. Taxonomy (NCBI): domain Bacteria; kingdom Pseudomonadati; phylum Verrucomicrobiota; class Verrucomicrobiia; order Verrucomicrobiales; family Verrucomicrobiaceae; genus Haloferula; species Haloferula sp. A504. Next base: position 26,531 of record NZ_JBISBU010000013.1, on the reverse strand, counting down.
CAGCTGGCGCAAATCTGGCAGATGACAGCCGATATGAAGATTCGACCGTTCTCCGTTCCGCGATCTTGCTGAGTGATTCGATGCGCGACAGCGTCGCGCGATCCTTGAGGACTACTTGATTGCCGCCTTGAGGGTCAGGTTGAAGGGGTCGCCGGCCTTCGGGTGATTGGTGGCGACGGCGAGGGTATTTCTTCCTGCCCGAAGCAGTTCGAGGGTCGATGACTTGAGCGGGATGGAGGCCCGGTCGTATTTTGATGGCCCTCCCTCGGGAGCGAGATGCAGGATCAAGGTGCCGTTCAGGTGGACGAGCATCTCTCCACCAGTGAGGTAGTCGAGGAGGAGCGATTCCACCGCCGCCGGGTCGTCGATCTCGAAGCTGGCGCGGAGCAGTCGCTTGTCGGCGACCTCCCTCGAGGGGAGTGTTAGAGGCTTCCATTGGCTGTCGTCGAAAGTGACCTCCCGCCAGTTGGGTTTCGCCTCCGAGGTCGCCGGCATCATGCGCCAGACGGGGCTTCCCTTGTCTTTGCCGGGCACGAGGGGCGTGTCGGCGATAGCCGGTTCGGATGGCGCTGCGGCGACGTGTGCCGCGGCCATGTCGCGGTAGGCGCTTTTGCCGCGCTCCGCGAGGAATCTCATCGTGTCGCGGGTCCGCCGGTCGCTCAGCGAGCCCGGAGCGGTGACCCACTGGAAACCTTTCGGGCCGGTGTAACTGATCTGCTTGTTCGAGGCATGGAAGCGCTGGCCTTCCTCCAGCGCCACGGCGTTGGCGGGGTCATCGACGGCGCGGCGGAACTTCGCGAGGCGGGGGTCGTCGGCATCGACGACCGACTCGATGGCCTGAAGCTGGACCTTGATCTTGTAGAGGTCGCCGGTTTCGAGCGACCGGGCCATGTCGGCCAAGGTGGAGGCGATGCTCGACTGGTTGCGTTCGGAGATGCCCTTGAGTTGTTGCGCGAGCCTCCTGACGCGGGCGTCGGATGACGAGGCCAGCTCGGCGGCGGCACTTGCGGCCGCGTCGAACTTCTTCGCCTCGTAGAGATCCAGCGCGGGCCGAAGTGCATCCGGCGCGTAGGCCGAGAAGACACTGTCGGTGCGGCCGAGGACGGCGAGCCGGCGGGTGTCGGCGAGATAGCTGAGGGCGAAGCCTCCGGTGTTCCAGATCGGACCTTTCGAGACGTAGTTGCCGGTGCCGAGATCGCCTTCCCGCTTCTGCGGAAAGGGCTGGGCGATGAAGGAACCGTCGGGACGACGGCAGAGGTCGCGGTAGCTGTTGAAGCGTGCCCAGAAGGCGGCGTAGTTGTCGCGCCCCGCCAGGCTGGCGCCGAGCGGCGTCCAGGTCTGGTTGAAGAAGTTGCCGGTGTGTCCGCCCTCGAAGGCGAGCAGGTTCGAACTGCCGGCCATCCGCGCGAACCACTGCGCGGCGGGATCGGCGTCGAGCATGTGGAAGGCGACGGCTGCCATGCCGTTCTTGCCGTTACTGGAAGCATCGTAGGTCGGCGGGTGGTCGCCGTAGGGGATGCCGCCACGGCCGGCATAGGAGCCGTAGAAGCGGATGCTGTTGGCAAGAGCCTGGTGGTCGACCTTCACGCCGCAGCTTTCGCCAAGGATCATCGAAAGGAAGCAGACGAGTCCGGTCGAGTTCAGCGAGCCATAGCCGGGCGGGATGAAGTCGGGAACGACCCGGTGGCCCCAGGTGCCGGGGTTGCACTGACCTTCCGCGAGGCGGGTGCAGTATTCCTGGATCGAGGGCAGCACGCGCGCATCGCCGGTGGCGAGGTAGTACTCGCAGAGGAACAGGTTGGTGTTGCCCCAGCGCCAGGTTTCGTGGCCGGCATCGGAGATGGTGTGGTTGATGCTCATCCGGCAGGCGCTGCGGCGGACGTGGTCGAGATAGTCGGCGTTCTCGGTCGCGAGCAGAAACATTGCATTGAGTGGGCGACCGATGCCACTGGAGTAGCCGTCGGCCGGCATGCTGTCGGCGAGGAACCGACCCGCCTGCTCGACGATTTTCGAACTCTTGGGGCAATCAAAGGGCGCGGTCGCGCTGTAGCTGCCCATCACCTGGATCGGCACCACGACTTGCTTCTGCTCGCCATTGCGGAGGCGGAGCAGGCGCAACTGGCCCTTTCCCTGGTCGCTTTCCGCCCAGGTCACGGCGCGGGCCAGGGACATGCGGGCATCCGAGTCGAAAGGCTTCACCGCCGGTGCGGATCGCCACTCGGTCGATGGCGTTTCCGGTGGGACGGCGGCACCGATGATGAGGTCGTGGAGCTCGAGGACGCCGTCGGCCGGGGAACCCGGCTCGATGCTCTTGATGAGAATCTCGCGGCTGTCCCGTGAGTGGCCGTCGGGGCCGTAGAGCCAACCCCGCGCACCGGTTGGTCCAAGGTTGTAGGTGATGTGCCAGATTCGAGATTCCGGAATGGGAACCGGCGTCTGATACTTCGGAACGTTTTTCAACGATGGCACTTCGGCGGAGGCAAACGCCATGAGTGCGGCGGTGCTCGTCAGGAGGAATTGGGGAAAGCGGTTCATGTCCGTGCTGGGGAAAAGCGTTTCGATCAGGATTTCTCGATGGCGGCCACGGTCTCGCTGAGCTTGTCGTATTTCCGCTGAAGATCGGGACCGTTGCGGCCCTTGAGCTCCTGCTCGGTGGGCTTGGTTTCCTCCATCATTTTACGCAGCTCCGGCAGGATCACCCTGGCGTCGGCTCCGAAGGTTCTGGCGGAGTCGAGGCACGGGTCGAAGAGCCCGGGACCGCGCATGGTCTTGGCCATCAGGGCGGGGAGTCGCGGCACCAGTTCCTTGACGCCGAGTTTGGTGAGAATCTGGATGGACTCGGCCTGACCGCCCGCACCGAACATCGTGTCGCGGTTCGGCTGCCAGTCGAGGTGGGCGAGCAGCTCGGGGATGAACTGGCGCTGGGTCTCCTCGTCCATCCTGGTGATCAAATTCACGGCATGGCCGCGGGCGCGCGGAAGGGGAGCCTTCATGGCTTCCTTGAGCGCGGCGACCACGCCCTCCTGCTCGAGGGCCATCGGGCCGAACTGCTTGTCCAGAGTGACGACCGCATCCTGAGACAGGAAGGGGTCGTCATCCCGGCTGAGCTCGAAAACCGCGAGCATCATGTCGGCCGACCGTGGTCCGAGCAGGGAGATGCCCTTGAGGGCCTCCACGCGGACCTCGAGGCGTGGATCTCTGGCGAGTCGCACGAAGGTCTCGTCGAGATCGGCATCCGTCCGGATTTTCTCCTGGGCTTCCCTTGCATTGGTGACGCCGGGCGCGAATTCCTGCCAGCGATCAAGCCGGTCCTTGAGCACGGCGACCAGGGCGGCGGTGACGCCGGCGCGGACCATCCAGTTCTCCGACCGGGTGCCTTTTCGGAGCACTTCCTCGATGTCATCGCCCCGCTTGCCGAGTTCGCCGGCGGCGTTGAGGCGGACCGATGGATTCCAGCTCTCCAGCATGCCGAGGAGCTGTTCGGTCTCGACCGTGGAGAGCTTGTCATTCTCCAGCACGGCGACGACTTCCTCCGGGTAGTCCTCGGGGCACTGCGCGAGCACACCCTTCAGGGCATCACTGAGTGAGGAACCGCCGGACTCGGCGGCGGCGATGGAGAGACCGGCCAGCAGGGTGATCGCGCCGACTCGTCGGCTCGGATGGTGTTTCATGACGGGAGACTGCCGGGTGAAGCGCGGCATCGTCATTCAAACGCGGCTGCCCGGGCATCCTTTCGCCGGGTTTCCGGAGTGGGCGCACCCTGGATCACCCGGAGTGCTTCTCGACCTCGACGCGGCGGTTCATCGCCTTTCCGGTCGCGGAGTCATTCGAGGCGATGGGTTCGGCCTCGCCCTTGCCCTTCGGGGTCAGCCGCTCGCCGGCGATTCCTTTTTCCGTGAGCCAGTTCACCACCGCTTGAGCCCGCCGCTGGGACAGGTCGAGATTGTGATCGTCTCCGCCATCCGAGTCGGTGTGGCCCTCGATCACGATGGCCAGATAGGGGGTCGTTTCCAGCGCCTCGAGGATCTGCTCGAGAGCCGGAGTGGCGTCGGGGCGGAGGACGTCGGAGTCCACGTCGAAGCGGATGCCGTAGAGGATGGCGGGCAGTCCGGCTTCGAGCGCCTCGGTCACGGGGTTCATCGGTTCCGGCGTTTTGGAACAGGGGGTGGTGATGCTGTCCTCGGAGGGCACGCCCGAGAAAGGACGGAGGCCGGCGTGGAGGGACTGGACGCCGTGAATCTCTCCTTCGATGGTGATCAGCGCGATCGATGGCGTGCTGACCTTGCGTGCGCCCTGGGTGGTCGTGGTGACCAGGCGCGCCACGCCATCGACCACGGTGCCCCGGATCGTCCCGTCCTGTCCGCCGACGACCTGGCAGCCTTCGATCTGGTCGCCCTTCTGCCGCAACTCGATGAGGTTTTGCGACACGTCGTGGCCGCGGCGGAGGTTCCACACGCCGGTGAAGGCGTTTTCCTCAACGGTCCGCGCCTCCTGGGTTCCGTAGCCGCGCAGTTCGGAGAAAAGGACGGAGTCGGCATCATTGGCCTGGGGCGTGTAGCGATCGACGAAGCGGACCCTGAGCCACCGGACCGGGCGGGGTTCCGAAACGGGAAAGGTCTGGGGTTCCTCTTTTTCAATCTCGATGATGAGCTTTGCCAGGGGGGCGAATCCAGCCTCGGCGCTTTCGCTCGACCCCTCGATCTCGACGGTCTTCACGTGCTTGCCCTTGGCCGGGCCGAACTCGCCGAGGACCGGCACCTCGAAGGTGTCGAAGGTGGTCGTCGCGGGAAGCTCGACGATGAACTGATGGGGCAGCGGCGCATGACGGGGGACGCCGATCGGGCGGGTCGCGGGATCGCCGTCGAGCGCGATCACATGGGCTTCCGAGCGGGGTGGCTCGGGCGTGCGAACGACGAAGGCACCCTCGGCCCAGTTGAGCAGGTCGGTTCTTGGCGGGTCGGTCGGAGTATCCCCGGCGGCGGCGAGGGAGGAGGTGGCGACGAAAAGTCCGGCGTGGAGCAGCCCGAGGGAACGGGAAATAGCGTGCATGGACCCACGATATAGGGATCCGGGGCCGGAAGGTCAAATGGCTAGATCGCCAGGATCAGACCTCATCCGGATGGAGCCAGCGGAAGCTCTCGATGACGAACCGACGTCCGAAGCGGCGGTTGGTGGCGGCCAGGTTGGTGTTCTCCACGAAGCGGCCGTTGTCGTCGATCGTCCTGGCCGGTTCTTCCGGTGGATTCACGGGATCCTGATACTCCGGAACCCGCTGGACGATGGCCTCGCACCAGGCGCGGGCGACCACGTTGCCGTTGCCGTCGAGGGCCTCGCCGTAGGTGCGGATCCGGAAGGTGTCGTCCCTCACGGAAAGGTGGTTGGCAATGGGCTTGAGGATGTCGGACTGGATGACGTAGCCGGGGATTCCCGCGAAGCGCGAGCCTTCCACCGCCTCCGGAGTGGAGAAGCCGTGACGGCCCAGGTCGCGGGCGCTCATCATGAAGTCCCCGCCGGCCTTGAAGGGGTAATTGATCGAGTCGGGATCCGGACTGTCGTCGTCGTAGTCGATCGCGCTTTGGAGGGCACCCATCAGGCCGAGTTCATCGTTGGAAAGCCGCCGGTTGATGAACTCCGAAAAGTTCAGGAAAGGACCGCGACGCTTGACCTGCTCGACACACTTCTCGGCGAGTGTCCGGAGCTGGTCGTCATCGAGGAAGCGCACGCCCGACCAGGCCCTGGTTCCATCGTCGCGGTTCACGCCCGTCGCCGGATCCGTCATCTCCTGGTCGGTCGTGGGCGTGTTGAAGCGCGAAACGGCGATCCGTTTTCCCGAAGGAACCTCGACGGGCCGGAGCCGCCCATTCTGATCGCGATAGACGAGTTGGCGTTCGCGGATCCCGGCAAAGAGGGCATGCCACGCGTCCACCGAGGTGCTGTTGACGTTGAACATGCCGTCAACCATCAGGTGCGCCGCGGCCTTGAGGTATCCGTCCTCGTCCTTCAACCGGGCTTTCACCTCTTCCGGAGTCTCCCCGGCGGGGTAATGGATGTAGCGTCCGCCCACCAGCGATTCCCCGTCGACCAGGCGATCCAGGTTCTGGTCGAGGCTGTCGGCCGACGAGGCACCCGGCCGGGTCTGGTCGGCGAGCGAGGAGAGGAAGTAGTCGTCCCACAGCGCGTCGTTGAGCAGCAGGACGTGGTCCCAGTAGTCGCAGTAGGCCTTGGTGTCGTTGAAGCTGATGTTGTCGAGCGGAGCTCCCCGGTTGGCGGGGTCGGCGCTGACCGAGTTGTTGAAGAACTTGTAAACGTCCTCCCGCGGAAGCATCGGGTGGATGAAGGAGTTGCCGATACCCGGACCGGTCACGCCGCTCTGGTAGGCGAGGGTCTTGTTGACGGCATAGTAGTAGGAAGCATCTCCCGTGTTGCTGCCGCCCCGGCTCTCGACCGAGTAGTCGGGATTCATTTTCAGGGGGTCGGCGTAGCCGGGATTGATCCGCATGCCGGCGAAGCCGGCGAGGCTGCCGACGGGCGCGGTGGGCAATTCGAGGGCGGGCACGGCGGTGACCTGCTCGAAGGGATTGGAGCCCGATCCGAGGAAGGCACGTTCCCCGATGTGGGCCACCACCTTCGGCAGTTCGGCATTCGACATCGGTCCGAAATTCATCACGTAGGGATTGTCGAGCCGCTGGGTGTGGGCGATCGTGTTGTTCTCGGAGATATACATGCCGTTGCCGAAGTAGAACGGGGGTGCCTGGATCCAGTTGCGGCACCGCCAGTCGCGGGCCCAGTTGATGCTTTCGTAGTCGAACTCGGAAAGACCCTTGAGCACCAATTGCGCGTACGCGACCGGCACGGGGTCCCTGTCGGTGAAGACCCAGCGCGCGATGTGGGCATCACCCGGCGGGGTCATCTGCGTGTAGGTCTGGCTCAGGTCGAACCAGTCGTTCTGATACATCACCGGGATGTTCCAGTTGAAGGCGCGGTCGCGATCCGAGTCCGCCAGCCAGAAGGGCGTGTGGCACAGCGATCCGGGCGTGTTTCCGTAGCTCACGTTGCCGCCCCAGATGGAGTGGTGGAACTGGATCCGGATGCCGGGTCTCTCGTCCTCGGTGTATCCGCTGTTCCGGCCGATGCGCATCAGGTCGCCGCCGTAGGCAGCGGGATCGAAGCCGGGAATGAGGCTTTCGGGGGCGAACTGGTTGCCCTGCTGGCTGATCGACGGGTGGGAGAACAGCCGGATCTCGCCCGGCCGGAAGACGATCTCACCGCCGCCGCCCGAGCGGAGGAAGGAGTGGGCGTTGCTGGTGAAGAGGCCGTCGGGTTCCTGCTGGGGGGTGTCGCGCAGGAAGAACTGCTTGCCCATCGGCAGCACCTGATAGGTCGAGCTGAGGGATCCCATCGTGTTGTCGGGAATGCGCAGCTCCACGTTGTAGGGATTCCAGTAGGTGAAGACCGGCGTGTAGACGAGGAACAGCCGGTAGCGGTAGGGATCGGAGCCCGAGCCGCTGCCACCGGCGATCTCGGTCATGAGGCTGTAGATGAAGGTCAGCTTCGCCAGGACCGGCACCCGGTGGTAGGAATTGTCGCCCCACCATTGGTTGCGGTTGGACCGGTCGCGGTAGAGAAGCGGCACCTGTGCCTCGGTCCAGGGTTCCGCCCCGTCCCACCGGAGGGCCCCCGAGGAGCCGATGCTTCCGGTGTTGGCATCGCTGGAGTTCCGATACATCCGGTAGTAGTGGCGAAGGTTGGTCCACGAGGCGAAGTGCCGTTCCGTGATCTTCGGGCCCTTGGCGAGAAGGTCCGGGCTCATCGGGCGGATCGAGGGCTCCTGATTGTCGCCATTGTCGTAGCGGTAGCGGTCGGGAAGATCGCGACTCTCTTTTTCCAGCAGCAGGCTGAGATCCTTCTTCAGGTGACCGGTCCGGACACTCACCAGCGGGGCCTTGCTGGTCGCGGTCAGGTCGAAGAAGTGGCGCGCCACCAATGCCGGATCGACCTCCGTGTTTCCGAGCGTGAGATGGGAAATCAGTTTGGCGGAGACTTTCCCGTCGTCATCGAGGGAGCGGAAGCCGGTGAGGGCGCCGACGCCGACTTCGTTGGTGCTGCCGTGGGCGGTTTCCCATTGGTCCGCCGCGAGGTCCCTCGGCCGGCTTGCGAGATCGATCTTGGCCCGGTGGTTTTCGGGCCCGATCCACCACGCGTATCGTCCGGCTCCGTCGACCTCGACAAGAGCGGCCCGGGTCACCTGATCCGGTTGGGTTTCGGCGCTGTCTCCCAGGCTGCCCTCGCCGACGAGGACCACGGAGTTTTCCTCGTTCCATCCGCTGAGCGAGTCCGGGGCGTCGGGATTGATCTCCGCATCCGGCGGCAGTGACAGCAGCCAGCGACGGAACATCGCCTCGCGGCGTGGAGTGTAGGTGTCGGCAATTTGCAGGCTGCCACCACCGTCGGGGCGCTCGTAGGAGGCATTGAGCCAGGAACCCCAGGAGTCGTAGCTGGCGAGCCAGCGGGACTGCGCGATTCCCTCGATGCGGGCCGACGTTTCATCGGCGTCGAAGATGGCCGACTCGGCGCTGATCCGCATGTCCGGCCCCATCTCCTTTTGGAGTTCTCCAAGTGCGACACTCAGGGCCAGCCGGGCATTGGCCCGGGCCTCGGCCATGGCCATGCTTTGATTGCTGCTCCGCAGGCTGATGGTCGAGAGGCTGAGCAGTCCGACGGCGAGCAGGGCCAGCAGCACCATCAGGGAAATGGTGATCACCAGCGCAAAGCCCCTGGCCGGACGAGCGGGGCGCGTTCGGGCAAGGGCGCTTGCCCGCTGCGGGGGGATGCTCCAATGGCATTGCATTGTAGATACCATGTCCGCGAGATTGCCGATCACGTCAAGGAGCAAGCAACGCCATCGCACGTTCGTGGGACGGCGCGGGGTGGACGGTCGGTGATGTGATCGGCCGCGTAGTGGCCACTCTCTCGATCTCCAGATCGGTCATGGGGTGATGCCGGGACCGCTGGCCCGCGTCGAAGGTGGATCGCGCCGCGCATCCTGCGAAAATCGGGGCATATCCCCGCGTCCGGCAAGGTGCGGCTCGTTTTCGGGGTTTCCGGGTGGCAGGCTGATCCATGCAATGAGTTCGAGTTCGCTTACCGGAACGCAGGTGGTTCGGTCGGTGGGCACGTTTGCGGCGCAGCTGATTGAGGTGATCGGCCACGCCGGCACTCATGTCTCCGCGCTCCGCCGGCCGGCGGTGCGGCTGGTGTTCCACAAGCAGGTCCTGTTCACCGGAATCCAGGCCCTGCTGCCGGTGGCGGTGGCGGGACTGGTCGTCGGAATCGCGCTGATGACCCAGATGCGCCTGCTGCTGGGCAGCGGGGTGGACCTGAACGTGAAGATGCTCCGGGTCGTGGTCCTGCGCGAGTTCGCCCCGCTTCTTACGGCGTTTATCGTACTTGGGCGCAGTGGGTCGGCGATGGCGGCCGAGATTTCCGGGATGAAGGTCCGGGGCGAGTTGCGCACGCTCTACCTGCTCGGCATCAGCCCCGGCGAGTATCTGCTCATGCCCCGCGTGATCGGCTGTGCGCTCGCCGTCCCGGCGCTGACGGTGGTGTTCCAGTTCGTGGCGGCGGTCGTGGGCCCGCTGGTGGCTTCCGTTTTCGTGAAGGTCGAGCTCACACCCTTCTACATGGAGCTTTTCACCGGGATCCGGCTCCTCGACGTGGTCCTGTCCCTGATGAAGACGACCATGCTGGGCCTGTCGATCGCCGGGGTGGCGTGTGCCACCGGGTGCTTCGTCCCGCCGGAGCCGACCTGGATTCCGCAGGCGGCGGAGCTTTCGGTCCTGAGGGGCTTCATCCTGATCCTCGGCGTCGATCTCGTCTTCGCCATCATCCACATCCTGCTTTCATGAATCAGCCGGTCCTTGAGGTGAAACTTGCGGAAGGAGAGTCCTCCGTTGCACTGGACTTCGGGATCGAAGCCGGGGCCGCCGCGATCCTCTCGTCGGGATCCAATCCGGTCCTGGATGAACTGCTGGAGCGGATTTCCGGGCTGGAGGGGCTTGCTGAAGACGACGTGCTGCTGGCGGGCGGGAGTCTCGTGCGTTGCAGGGAAAGGGTCTTGTTGGGACGACTCGAGGCATTGGGCTACGCCTCGGCGGAAGGGGGGCTGATCGCCAACCTGAGGGTTTGGGAGAACCTGCTGCTGCCCCGCCGGGCCCGGCTCGGTCCGGTGCCGGAGTCCACTGCGGAGGTGGAGAAACGCATCATCGAGGCATTCGCCCAAGCAGGCATCGAAGAGCAGCGGACCGTGGGCCTGATGCCCCAGGTGCCGGACCGGCTGAGTGCCCTCGAGCGGATCGTTTGCGCGCTGGTTCGCTGCCACCTCGCGGGATTCCGGTTGCTGGTCTGCGACCGGATCTTCGACCGCCTCGACGAGGGTCGGACGCGCCGGGTGGCGGCCCTGGTCGACTGGCTCGGCCGCCAGCACGAGGGCAGCGCGATGCTCGTCCTCAGGCATTCAACGCGTCCGGTGGAGAATTCATTCGGACTCAGGGCGTGGTCGCCCGTCAACTGCATCCAACTGGAGGAGAAATCATGGCTCGCTTCCTGAAAAACACCGATCCGAGGTTCCACCTTGTCGAACTGCGCTCCGGATTCTTTCTCGGCGTCATCCTGCTCGTTCTGTTAGGAGCGGTCGGCTTCGGAATCTGGAGGCAGGAGTGGTTCCGCGGGGCGAAGCACTACCGGATGACCGCGGAGACCAGCGAGGGCTTGCAGACGGGAATGGCCGTGCGGCTGAGTGGATTCCGGATCGGCAAGGTGGACGGGATCGAGCTGGTCGGTCCGGGCGAGGTGACCGTGAGTGTGAAGGTTTTCGACGAGTACGTTCACTACGTGAAAACCGACTCGCGGGCAGAGGTTCGCGGGGAGAACCTGATTGGCGACCGTTTCATCGAGCTGACGGCCGGCAGTGCCGGAGCTCCGCCCGCAGCGGAAGGCGCGGAGATCCAGATCGAGGCCGAGCCGACGATCGGGGCGATGGTCGAGGAATTGAAGGAGGAGTTCGAGCCGATCCTGGTGGGACTCGGAGGCGTGGCGGAGAAGCTGCCGCTGACGGTGGACCGGGTGGATCGCGTCATCGACGAGTCGCATGCGTTGGTCGTGGACCTGCGTCGCGAGGACGGCGACCTTCAGCAGGGCTTCGCCCGGCTCAGCGCGGCCCTGGCGGAGATCGAATCGCTGGTGGCGGAACTGCGGGCACCCGACAACGACATGATGAAGGGCATCGACCAGTTCGAGGATGCCACGCGGGCGATGAGCGAGCACCTCGACTCCATTCTGACCAAGCTCGACTCGGCCTCGGGCCGGCTGGATGAAACCCTGGCCAAGGCCGGCGGGCTGATCGATGAGGCCGACGGCGTGGTCGGGGGTCTTCGCGAGGCGGTCGACGTGGCCGGTCCCGAAGTGCCCGAGATGGTCCGCAAGAGCTCGCGGACGGTCGACAAGGCGGACGATGTGATGAGTGCGGTGCGCGACATGTGGCCGATCCGGGGCGGCGTGTCGAAGGACGATGGCAAAACCCTGAGGACCTCGAGCGATGATTGAGCGCTGGATGACGATGATGCTGGTGCTGCTGGCTGCCGGTTGCGCAGGTCCGGGAAATGCCGTTCCGCCGGTGGTGCGCGAGGCGCGCGAGCGGGCCGACGACGGCCACGATGCCTTCGCCGAAGGCCGGATCGAGGAAGCGACCCTGGCGTATGGCGAGGCCCTCTCGCGCTACCGTTCGATCGACGATCCGGTCGGGATCGTGCGCTCCCTGGTCAACATCGCCGTCGTCCGCAATGCCTCCGGGGCGAGGTCCGACGCGTCGGACTGTCTCGATGCGGTCGACCGCTACGTGGCGACACTTTCCCCCGGAGAGATCGATGGGGAACTCAACGAGTTGAGGGCCGAGGCGGCATGGATGCGGGCCTATCTCGAACTGGATGCCGGACGTCGTGGCAGCGCGTGGCGTGAGTTGGAGCGTGGTCGCGCGCTCGGCCCGCCACGCGGCATGCGGGGGCGCTTCGACAACCTGGAGGCACGCCTCCGTCTCGAGGAAGGCGATGCCGCCGGGGCCTTGTCCGTGGCCCGGCGGGCGGCGGGCATCAACCGCCGCGCCGGCGAACGCGCCGAGACAGCGGATTCCCACCGGCTGGGCGGCCGGGCGGCATTGGCCACCGGCGATGCCGTCGCGGCGCAAGCGGCTTTCGAAAGCGCCCTGGCGATCGACCGCGACCTCGCGCGGCCGGGCAAGGTGGCGGACGACCTCGAGGGGTTGGCCGACGCCGCGCGGGCGATGGGGCAGGCTGGAACGGCATCGGCCTTCGACGAGCGTGCCCGGCTTGCACGCCGCGCGGCGGGGGAGTGAGGTCCGCCCCGCCTTTGTCCCACCCCGCCATCCAGCCTTGTCCCCGGACGGCCACACCGTTAGACCTGACCCAGCCTCCGGGAAAGGTCGGCTCGCCGCCTTTCCTGGCCCGATTCTCCCACCATGGACCACTCCACCCACAACCAGATCGTCTCCTTCATCTGGGGCATCGCCGACGACGTCCTCCGCGACGTCTACGCCCGCGGCAAATACCGTGACGTCATCCTCCCCATGACCGTCCTCCGGCGGCTTGACGCCCTCCTGGAGCCCACCAAGGACGCCGTCCTCGAAATGAAGGCCTTCTGTGACAAGGAGGGCATCGAGGAGCAGGACGCCCCGCTGCAGGACGCCTCCGGCTACCCCTTCTACAACACCTCCAAGTTCACCCTCCGCGGCCTGCTCAAGTCGCCCACCAACCTCCGCGACGACTTCGAGGCCTACCTCAACGGCTTCTCGAAGAACGTCCAGGAGATCATCTCCAAGTTCAAACTCTACAACCAGCTTGACACACTCGAGGAAGCCGACGTCCTCTACATCCTGGTCGAGAAATTCCTCTCCCGGGACATCAACCTCTCCCCGGAGCCCTTCACCCGGCCCGACGGCACCGAGCTGCCGGGTCTCAGCAATCTCGGCATGGGCTACGTCTTCGAGGAGCTGATCCGCAAGTTCAACGAGGAGAACAACGAGGAGGCCGGCGAGCACTTCACCCCGCGGGAAATCATCCGCCTCATGTCGCGGCTGATCTTCCGCCCCATTGCCGACCAGATCGAGTCGGCCCCCTACCTCGTCTACGACCCTGCCTGCGGCACCGGCGGCATGCTCACCGAGAGCGAGGAATGGCTGCTCCACCTCGCCGACGAGCAGCAGAAGAAGGTCCAGATCCACCTCTACGGCCAGGAGATCAACCCCGAGACCTACGCCATCTGCCAGTCGGACATGCTCATCAAGAGCCGCCCCACCGACAACATCGGCTACGGCTCCACCCTCAGTGCCGACCGCTTCCCGCGGACCCGCTTCGACTTCATGCTTTCCAATCCGCCCTACGGAAAGTCCTGGAAGAACGACCTCGACAAGCTCTGCGGCGGCTCGAAGGACGACATGGTCGACCCACGCTTCCGCGTCACCACCGAGGACGGCGACGATCTCAACTTCACCACCCGCTCCTCCGACGGCCAGCTCATGTTCCTGGCCACCATGGTGGACAAGATGAAGCACGACACGCCGCTCGGCTCCCGCATTGTCTCGGTCCACAACGGCTCCGCCCTCTTCACCGGCGACGCCGGCCAGGGCGAGTCGAACTTCCGCCGCCACCTGATCGAAAGCGACTACCTTGAGGCCATCGTCGCCCTCCCGCTCAACCTCTTCTACAACACCGGCATCGCCACCTACCTCTGGGTCGTCTCGAACCGCAAGCCGGCCCACCGCCGGGGCAAGGTCCAGCTCATCGACGCCACCGCGGCCTTCTCCAAGCTCCGCAAAAATCTCGGCAAGAAGAACTGCGAGCTGCGGGACGAGCACCTCGAGCAGGTCATGGACGCCTTCATGGCCTTCGAGGAGCGGGAAGCCACTGAGGAGAACCCGGTGAAGTCGAAGATCTTCGACAACGCCGACTTCGGCTACTGGAAGATCGTCGTGGAACGCCCACTCCGGCTCTCCGTCCGCTTCAGCGACGAGGCCATCGATCCACTGCGCTTCCGCACCGGCCCCGACGACCTCCGCCGGCGGGCCTGGGACAAGCACGGCAACGCCCTCCTCGACCCCGCCCGGTTCAAGGAGCTGAAGCCCCGCCTCGAGAAGATGGCCGACGCCCACGAGCCCAAGCTCAAGACCAAGGCCCGCAAGCAGTTCCTCGACCCCAAGACCTGGCAGGCCGATGCCGACCTCCACGCCCTCGCCCAGGAGCTGCAGGAGTTCCTCGGGGCCGACCGGCAGTGGGATGACTTCGCCGCCTTCGAGAAGGACCTGAAGGCCGCCCTCAAGGACCTCGACCGGAAGCTCGCCACCGTCGAGAAGAAGGCCCTCCTCGCCGCCGTCACCTTCCGCAACCCGGATGCCGCTCCGGTCATCAAGAAGCGCCTCGCCAAGTATCACACCGAGGAAAGCCTCGAACGCGAGGCCCTCTATGGCACCTACAAGGACAAGGGCGGCTTCCTCCAGTATGAGTCCGACTCCGAGCTGCGGGACACGGAGCAGGTGCCACTCACCGAGCCCGGCGGCATCGAGGCTTACTTCCAGCGGGAGGTGAAGCCCCACGTCGGGGACGCCTGGATCGATGGCGAGAAGACCCAGATCGGCTACGAGATCCCCTTCACCCGCCACTTCTACGAATACCAGCCGCTCCGCCCGCTGGAGGAGATTGCCGAGGACCTCCGGGCCCTCGAAGCCGAGGCCGAACAACTGCTTGAGGAGGTGCTGGCGTAAGATGGCGGCAACTACACAGAATGGATGGCCAACGAAGCGAGCGAAGTTTCTCCTTCGCGAGATCGACGTTCGATCGGCTACTGGTGAAGAAGAGCTGCTTTCCGTCTCTCACGTAACTGGCGTCACACCGCGGTCGGAGAAGAATATCACCATGTTTGAAGCCGAGTCGTATGAGGGTTCAAAGCTCTGCTGGCCGGGGGATTTGGTGATCAACACGATGTGGGCGTGGATGTCAGCCCTCGGCGTCTCCAACTACCATGGAATAGTCAGTCCCTCCTATGGTGTCTACCGCCTCCACGATCCGCAGACCTACAACCCACGATTCCTGGACCTCCTTCTCCGAACACCTGAATATGCCGCGGAATACATGCGTCGCTCAACCGGCATCCGACAATCCCGACTACGGTTGTATCCGGAGGAATTTCTCCGGATTCCGCTACCCGTGCCACCTCGCCCCGAACAAGACGCCATCGTGGCGTATTTGGATGGGAAGCTCGAAGCGATCGACCGCTACCTGCGGGTGAAGGAGCGGGAGATTGCTCTCTTGGAAGAACGCAAGCGGGCCCTCATCCACCGGGCCGTCACCCGCGGCCTCGACCCCAACCCCAAACTCCAACCCTCCGGCATCCCCTGGCTGCCAGAGATTCCGGTGGGGTGGGAAGCATGGAGAATAGGTCACCTCGCCAGAGTCGGCAATGGGTCGACCCCTGCAAGGTCACAGCCGAGCTATTGGACGGAGGGAGCCTACCCGTGGCTTAACAGTGCATCAGTCAATCAAGGAACGATTACTGAGTCTGACCAATTTGTAACGCCGACAGCCTTACGAGAATGCCATCTTCCGATCGTGCCCCGGCATAGTGTGCTTGTTGCGATCACCGGACAAGGTAAGACCCGTGGCACAGCAGCCCTTCTCGACTTCGAGGCAACGATTAATCAGCATCTCGCCTTCATCACAATCACCAATCCACGACTCGTGCCGAGGTATCTCCACCTCGCACTTCGTGGTTTGTATGCCCAACTCAGGGCAATGAGCGATGATTCAGGGAGCACCAAGGGGGCCCTTACCTGCCACGACCTGAAGCACCTGAAGATCCCGATGCCACCGAAGAAGCTGCAATTGATGATCGTTGGGGAATGCAATGAGGAGGTGGAGAAAATCGACACCACCATCACCCGAGCCCGCCGTCAGATCAAGCGGATGCAGGAATACCGCACCGCCCTCATCGCCGAGGCGGTGACGGGGAAGATCGACGTGACGGACCGCCCGACCTGAACCAGACTGCCGCCATGCGCCTGCTCCACTACCTTGAGATCGAGAACTTCAAGCGTTTCGGGGAACGCCAGCGCATCGAGCTGGAGCACCCGGCGGTGCTCATCGGCCCGAACAACTGCGGCAAGACCAGTGCGATCCAGGCACTGGCCCTCTGGTCCTTCGGGATCAAGACCTGGTACTCCGGCCGCCGCGACTCGAAGGCCAGCGAGCGGGTCGCCACCGCCCTGAACCGGCTCAGCATCGTCTCGGTGCCGGTCACGCGGACGCGGTTCTTCTGGAAGGACGCCCGCGTCCGCACGGGCAATCAGCCGATCATCATGTCGATCACCGTCGGCGTGGAGTACAAAGGGAAGGTCCGGCCGGTGACCATGAAGTTCAAGTCTCAGTCGGACGAGCTCGCCTACTGCGAGCCGGGCGAGGATTGTTCCGAAGATCTCGACCTGATCCAGTATTCGGCTCGGCTGAACGTCGAGCTCCTCTATTCCATGTCCGGCATCGAGACCGAGGAACCGGTGATCAAGCCCGGGCGGATCAACGTCCTGCTCGGCCAGGGCCAGACCGCCCAGGTGCTGCGGAACCTGTGCTTGATCGTCGCCCGCGACACTCCCGACGACTGGAGGAGGATCACGGGCCTGATGAAGCGGCTTTTCGGGGCCGAGCTGATGAATCCGGTGGAGGATGAAGTGCGCGGCGTGGTCGAGCTTTTCTACCGCCAGCCCGAGGTCAAGGAGGCGCTGGATATCAGCATGGCAGGCCGTGGCTTCCAGCAGATGCTGCTTATTCTCTCCTACTTGTTTTCCCACAAGCGCAGCATCCTGCTGATTGATGAACCGGATGCTCATCTGGAGATCCTTCGGCAGCGGCAAGTCTATGTGCTGCTACGCGATGTGGCGCACCGAAACGAGTCGCAGGTGGTCATGGTCACCCATTCCGAGGTGGTGCTCAATGAGGCGATCGATACCAACCTGACGCTGATTCTGGACGGCCAGACCGATCAGGTCGGCGGCTCGGAGATGATCCGGAATTCCTTGAAGCACTTCGGGGCCGAGCATTACGTCAGGGCTCGCCAGACAGGGACGGTGCTCTACGTCGAAGGGAGCACGGATATCGACATGCTCCGGGGCTTCGCCCGCAAGCTCGATCATCCGGTTGCAGAGGTTCTGGAACAAGGCAGTCGGCTGAACACCTACTACCTCCAGGACAACTATCCGCAAGCTGAACGTGAGGTCGAACAGGAGTTGGAACGGGTGGAAGGCGGCTACGGGATTTCGGCCCGGAAGCACTTCTTTGCGCTCCGCGACATGGTCCCGAACCTGCGGGGCCTCGCGCTGAGGGATGGCGACGCCCGTCGCGGATCGACCGAAGGCGAGGAAGGCGGCTTCCGCGAGCACGTCTGGAAGCGATACGAGCCGGAGAACTACTTCGTGACCCCCGAATTGCTGTCAGCCTACGCGATGCGGCACCTCGACGATCAGGAACTGTTCGAGGGCTTCCGGCCGGTGATCGACGAGATTCAGCGGGAGCTGCTGCTGGAGCGGGTCTTTGGCGGAGCCGAGGAGGATCTCTCCGCCTACCTCGAAGCGGAACCGAACCAGAAGAGCCTGATCTGGCGGGCCCAGACATCGGGCGTCAAACTGAGCGATTTCGCCGAAGAGTTTTTCCGCCGCCTCGCCGCGAAGAGCGGCACCCGGATGCTGCTCCGCAAAGGGGAACTCCATCTTCTTATCGACGAATGCTCGGGAGAGCACTTCAACGGGGAGATTCGGGAAGTGCTGGATTTGATAGCCCAACTACTTTCCCCCGCGAAGGCATGAAGGGGGCCTTGCGGCCCCCGGTGGAATCCTACTACCCGGTCAAGCCAGCATTCAGGCCAGCATTCAGATTTGTCGTGAGCATAAGCTCGCCATTTCTCATATCAAGATCCCAATGTCCCAGCCCCGTTACTCCGTCAATCAGCACCCGATCCAGACGCTCCTGAGCTGGATCGAGGCCGGCGACCTGACCCAGATGCCGTCCGGTTCGACATCCTAGAGCCCCTGCGATAATCTGCCTCGACGCCAATGAAGATCACTCTCCAACCTGAAGTGCTCGCCTGGGCCCGCGACCGCGGCCAGCTCAGCCGCGAGGACTTGGCGAAGAAGGTTGGCACGAGCGTCGAGAAGGTCGCTGGCTGGGAGGAGGAAGGTGAGCTGACCTGGAAGCAGGCCGAGAAGGTCGCCGCGGCGACCCGAACGCCTTTCGGGTATTTGTTCCTGGAGTCTCCGCCGGAAGAACGGCTGCCGATTCCGGACTTCCGGACCCACCGTGGCAGAGCAGTCGGACGGCCGAGCCCCGACTTGATTGACGTCCTCCATCAGAGCTTGAGGCGACAGGACTGGTTCCGGGATTATCTTGTCGCCGAGGAAGAGGAGCCGCTGGGTTTTGTTAACAGCGTGGATGTCGGCCAGTCCCCTGAGAGGGTTGCCACCGCGATTCGCCGCGAACTCGGTTTTCACCCGTCCGAAAGCACCGAGCGAACGCTCGAGGGCGTCTTGAACGACCTTTGTGCTGCGATCGAGGCCATCGGGATTCTGGTCGTGCGGGCCGGTATTGTCGGAAATGCGACACGGCGAAAACTGGACCCCGAGGAGTTCCGCGGGTTTGCCTTGGTCGATGAATACGCTCCGCTGATCTTTGTGAATGCTGCGGACTTCAAGGCCGCCCAGATCTTCACCTTGATCCACGAAGTCGTACATCTGTGGGTGGGGCAGTCCGCCATTTTCAACTTGGAGAACACGTACAGCCCCCGCGATCAGCGTGTGGAGGCGTACTGCAACGCGGTTGCTGCCGAGTATTTGGTCCCGATCCAAGAGCTCCGGGAACTGGTTCAGCAAGACGAGTCCGAGCCCGGTCAACTCGTCGAAAGGCTCCGCAGACGGTATCGGGTCAGCGACCTTGTGATTATCCGCCGTCTCCACGACATCGGGCAGATCAATCGCAACCAGTTCAAGGCTTGGTATGAGGAGCGGCTCGATCAGCATGCCGATTCTCCGAGGGCTTCCGGTGGCGACTTTTACAGGAACCAGCCGGGCCGAATAGGTCCCCGGTTTTCCCGGGCTCTTGTGGCCAGCACGCTCGAGGGGCGAACGTTGATTCGTGACGCTCTTTCTCTGTTGGGCTTCAGCAAGGTAGAGACGTTTCGGAAGTTTGCCAGCGAACTCAAGTTCTCGGTGTGATGGCGTACCTTCTCGATTCCAACACGCTGATCGAAGCCAAGAACGCTCACTACTCTTTTGAGGTGTGCCCCGGTTTTTGGGACTGGTTGGTGCTCAAGATCGGAGAAGGTTCCGTCCTGAGTATCGAGGCGGTGTCGACCGAACTGCGTCGTCAAACGGATGAACTTTCGGAGTGGGCGGTAAGGGACGCCTCCGGGATGTTTCTCGCACCCGATGCCGCGACCGCCGTAGCGATGAGGGAGGTTACGGCTTGGGTGATGGCCCAGGACTACAAGGAGGAACACCGGGCCAACTTCTTCGCAAAGGCGGATCCGCTCTTGATTGCCTGTGCAAAAGCCCACGATCACAAGGTCGTCACCCACGAAGTTCCGGTCCCGGAGAATAGCCGCAAGGTGAAGATCCCGAACGTGTGCCAAGCCATGGACGTCGAGTGGACGAACCTGTATTCGATGCTCCGGGCTGAGCGTGCCCGGTTCGTGCTGGCGACTGACTAATCCGATTCTCGGCCCCATGCCCTCCTCCCTCAACGAAGCCTCCCTCGAAGCCCTGATCGAGTCTCACCTGCTCGACGCCAACGGCTACGCGAAGGGCGACCCGGCCGACTACGACCGCACGCTGTGCCTCGACGTGCCGCACTTGATGGGATTTCTCGAGGCCACCCAGCCCGAGATCGTGAAGAAGCTCGGGATCGGGCAGGAGGAAGCATCACGCACCAAGTTCCTGTCCCGCCTTTCTGCCGAGATCCGGAAGCGGGGTGTGGTGGACGTGCTTCGCAGCGGCTTCGGGCATCAGGCCGTGGCCAAGATCCGCCTCTACTACCCGACCCCCAGTGCCCACAACGAGCAGGCCGGGAAGAATCACGCCGCCAACCGGTGGGTGGTCACCCGTCAGCTCCGCTACTCCCAGGACGAGCAGGCCCGCTCGCTCGACATGGTGGTCTTCCTCAACGGACTCCCGATCGCCACCTTCGAGCTGAAGAACTCGCTCACCAAGCAGTCCACCAAGGACGCGATCCGCCAGTATCAACGGGACCGCCCGACCACCGAGCCGCTCTTCAAGTTCGGGGTCTGCCTGGTGCATTTCGCCGTTGATGACCAGACGGTGGCTTTCTGCACCGCCCTCGCCGACGAGCGGTCGGTCTTCCTCCCCTTCAACAAGGGCTGGAAGGACGGAGCCGGCAACCCGCCGAATCCCGACGGACTCAAGACCGACTACCTGTGGAAGGAGATTCTCACCAAGGAGGTCTTCGGCCGCATCATCGAGAAGTTCGCCCAGATCATCACCGAGGAGGACCCCAAGACGAAGCGGAAGAAGCGGAAGCAGATCTTCCCCCGCTACCACCAGCTCGACGTGGTGACCAAGCTCCTTTCCGATGCCGCGACCAACGGCCCGGGGAAACGCTACCTCGTCCAGCACTCCGCCGGCTCCGGAAAGTCGAACTCGATCACCTGGCTCGCCCACCAGCTCACCGAGCTACGCGGCCAGGTAGCCACCGATCCGGTCTTCGACTCCATCATCGTCGTCACCGACCGCCGGGTCCTCGACAAGCAGCTCCGCGACAACATCGCCCAGTTCGCCCGCGTCGCCGGCGTCGTGGAAGCCATCACCCAGGGCTCCAAGCAGCTCAAGTTGGCCCTCCAGAACGGGAAGAAGATCATCATCACCACGATCCAGAAGTTCCCCTTCGTTTGCGATGACATCCGCTCACTGCCCGGCAACAACTTCGCGATCATCATCGACGAGGCCCACTCCAGCCAGGGCGGGCAGACCGCCGCCAAGCTCAACGAGACCCTCCGGGACGACGACGAAGAGTTCTACGAGACCGACGAAGACCGACTGAACAAGATCATCGAAAGCCGCAAGTTTCTCGATAACGCCAGCTACTTCGCCTTCACCGCCACGCCCAAGAACAAGACCCTCGAGCTCTTCGGCGTGAAGCAGCCGGACGGGACCTTCGGTCCCTTCCACCCCTACACCATGCGGCAGGCCATCGACGAGGGCTTCATCCTCGACGTGCTGCAGAACTACACGACCTGGTCGAGCTACTACAAGCTGCTCAAGAAGGTCGAGGACGACCCCGAGGTTGATGCCCGCAAGGCCCGAAAGAAGCTGAAGAAGTTCGTGGAAAGCCACGAGCACGCCATCCGCATGAAGGCCGAGATCATGGTCGACCACTTCCACGACGAGGTGATCGCCAAGCGGAAGATCAACGGCAAGGCCAAGGCGATGGTCGTGACTTCCGGGATCGAGCGGGCGATCCAATACAAGCTCGCCATCGTCGCCTACCTCGCCGAACGACGGAGCCCCTACAAGGCCCTGGTCGCCTTTACTGGAGAGAAGAAATACCAGGACGAGAAATACACCGAGGACAGCATGAACGGCTTCGCCGGGGCCAAGATCCCCGACGAGTTTGAGAAGGAAGAATACCGCTTCCTGATCGTCGCCGAGAAGTTCCAGACCGGCTTCGACCAGCCGCTGCTCCACACCATGTATGTGGACAAGGAGCTGGCCGGCGTGCAGGCGGTTCAGACACTGTCACGGCTCAATCGCACCATCCCGGGTGTGAAACGCGACACCTTCGTTCTCGACTTCCACAACGACGCCGAACCAATCCGCAAGTCCTTCGAGCCCTACTACAAGACGACGATCCTCAGCGAAGAGACCGACCCCAACAAGCTCCACGACCTCAAGGCCGAACTCGATGCCGCCCAAGTCTACGGACAGGAAGAGGTGGACACCTTCGTCTCGAAGTTTCTCCAGGACGCGTCCCGCTACGACCTCGATGTGATCCTCGACGCCTGTGCCGCCTGCTACAAGGAGGAGCTCGACGAAGACGGACAGATCAAGTTCAAGGGCAACGCCAAGGCCTTCGTGCGGACCTACAATTTCCTCGGCGGCATCCTGCCCTTCAAGAACCTGGAATGGGAGAAGCTGGCGACCTTCCTCCGCTTCCTGGTCCACAAACTCCCTTCACCAGAGGATCCCGACCTTGCCGCCGGCATCATGGAGGCAATCGACATGGATTCCTACCGGGTCGAGAAGCAGGCCACCAACGACATCATCCTCGAAGGCGATGAGACGCTGGAGCCGGTCCCTGTCGGCGGTGGCGGCGGGAGGCAGGAGCCCGATTTCGACCTGCTCTCGAACATCATCAGGAGCTTCAACGACCAGTTCGGCAACATCGCCTGGGAGGACGAGGACCGCCTGCGGAAGACCATGAACGAGCTGCAGCAGAAGATCCGGGGCAACGAGAGCTTCCAGAACGCCAAGTCCAGCAAGCAGAACGAGCAGACCATCCGCATCGCCCACGACGACGCCCTCAAGACGGCCATGCTCGGCCTGATGAAGGACCACACCCAGCTCTACAAGCTCTACGCCAACAACAAGGACTTCAAGCGAGCCCTCGCCGACGCCCTCTTCCGCCTGACGATGGGGGATGAGGTGGCGTGAGGTGGGTGGATGTCGGAGGAGGCGGTCGATTAACAGGAGGTGGTGGAAGACAGCCGTATCGCCGCCATGCAACGACGCCAGTTTCTCACCACGACCACGGCGGCGGCATCGACCGCCCTTGCCGGTCCCCTGTTTGCTGGGAACGGTCGCGCGGAGGTGCCACCCCATCTCGCCCACTTTGCCACCGCCTTGCATCGCAGGCCCATCGACGCCGCATTGGCCTGGTTCGGGCAGGCGGAGTTCGGGCTCTTCATGCACCACGGGCTCTACTCCATCCTCGGGCGCCACGAGTGGGTGATGTTCCGTGAGAAGATCCCGGTGAAAGACTACGAGAAGCTCACCGGGCGCTTCGATCCGGAGAAATTCGACACCGACTTCATCACCGACCTCGTCGCCCGGGCATGGGCCGCCAACAAGGACAAGCACAACGAGATCTGCGACACCCAACAGCCGCAGGGCCGGGGCTACATGAAGGCCGACGAGGCTCGGCACAAGACGCCGGATCAGGTCATGGGCATGCTGAAGAAGGCCCGCTCGATGAACTGCAAACTGCTGCTGAACACCGGGCCGCTGCCGGATGGGGCCATCCATCCCGATGACATCGCCACCCTGCGCGAGGGGGGAAAACGTAGGGATTAGTGGCTTTCCGGCAAACGGAACGTGATTGTCCGATCGGAAGTCCGCCGGGTTTCTGATTCCCTGCGCACGGATTTTGCGTGGCTTCTAACGAACCGGGTCAGGCGGCATGAACGCGGCGCCCCCTGGGGCCAACGGGGGTGTAAAGCCATGCCTACCGAAGAAACACCCACCGCCGCCCGCATCGACATCGTCATCGCGGCCATCGCGATCCAGTACTGCCTCGGCGCGATCTACGCCTGGTCGACCTTTACCCCGACGCTTCAGGATGTGGGATGGACGGTCAGCCAGACCCAGAACGTGTTCTCGGCGGGCCTGGTCACCTTTGCCATCGTGATGGTGCTGGCCGGTCGGTTGCTGCCGAAGTTCGGCCCGCGCAACGTCTGCATGGCGGGCGGGGCCCTGCTCGGGCTCGGCTACATTCTGGCGGGACTGTTCGGAGGCACGAGCTACCCGCTCCTGTTCATCTTCATCGGCATCATGGGCGGTGCCGGCATCGGTCTCTCCTATGTCGTGCCGATCGCCGTCGGGGTCCGCTGGTATCCCCACCGCAAGGGGCTCATCTCCGGCCTCGCGGTGGCCGGCTTCGGCTTCGGCGCGATGCTGTGGATCAAGCTTGCCGGCGAGTGGGGGCACCTGCTGGACACCATCGGTATCGGAGGAACCTTCATCGCCTACGGCATCACCTTCATCCTGGTGATCGGCATCGGAAGCCTGTGGATGTTCTATCCGCCCGAGGGCTGGGCGCCGCCGGTTGCGACAAAGGCCAAGGCGGCACCGGTCGACGACGGCCCCGGGCTGGAAAGCGGCGCGATGCTACGAACTCCGCAGTACTTCACCATCCTGCTGTCCTTTGCCTTCGGTGCGGCGGCGGGCCTGATGAGCATCGGGATCATGAAGCAGTTTCCGAAGGAGGCGTTGGTCGAGTCCGGGTATGACCTCGAGAAGGCCCTCGCCCTGGCAGGCACGGCGGCGGCGGTGTACTACGCGCTGGCCAACGGCCTCGGCCGCATCATCTGGGGGATGATCGGCGACAAGCTCGGCTGCAAGCGCTCGATCATCCTGATGTCCATCCTGCAGGGGCTGATCGTCTACTGCTTCCAGTTCATGGCCGGAACGCCCTTCCTGCTGTTCATCGGAGCGGCGCTGATCGGTTTCAACTACGGGGGCATCTTCGCCTTGTTCCCGACCATCACGGCGGAGACCTTCGGGGCAAAGCACATCGGGCAGAACTACGGCTGGGTGTTCCTTGCCTATGCGATCGGCGGCCTGATCGGCCCCGTGCTGGCCGGCAAGCTCGGCGACCTGGGCAACTTCCCGCTCGCCTTCACGATCTGCGGCGTTCTTTGCGTGATCGCCGGACTGATCGTGCTGCCGCTGAAGAGGCCCAAGGCGGCTTGATTGAAATATCGGCGGCCGGGAGTCCTTAATGGAAAGATGCTCTCCCGTCTGCTTCCCACGAGTTTCGCTGCGATCGGCCTAGCCGTCGCTGCGGAACCTTCCTCCTTCGCCACGGCTTCGGCGGACAAGCCCTCCTTCGCCACGGCTTCGGACGGCAGGCCCAATGTCATCGTCTTCATGGTCGATGACCTCGGCTGGAACCACATCAGCGCCGAACAGCCGACGCTGGGGACGGCGCCGGCGGTCTATCAGACCCCCAGCCTCGAGAAGCTGGCGGCGGGCGGAGTGAGTTTCACCCACGCCTACGCCCAGCCGAACTGCGCGCCGACCCGCGCCGCGATGCTCACCGGCCAGTATCCGGCGCGCATCCACAACGACGTCTATGTGGTCGGCAGCCTCAACCGCTATGGTCGCGGCGGCATCTCCAAGCAGGATGCGAAGTTTCTCGGCGCGGAGCAGACCGAGGACGTCGCCGCGGAGGCGGTGACCCTCGCCGAGGCGCTCAAGAAGAACGGCTACACCACGGCTCACATCGGGAAGTATCACGTCGGCGGTCACTCCGGCCCGGAGACGTTGCCGCAGAAGCAGGGCTTCGACATCAATCTCGGTGGTCATCAGCAGGGTCACCAGCCGACCTGTTTCGCCACGAAGCAGAAGGACGGATGGGGCTTCAAGGGCGTCGGGCTCGGCCACTTCGACCGCTGGGCGGCGCCGTATGACGCGGCCTACCTGAAGAAGCGCGGGCTGCCGGAGTCCTTGGCCGGCACCCCCAAACACATCAGCGACGCCCTTGGCGATGCCCTCGGGGAAACCGTCGGCACCCTCGCCGCCGGCGGCAAGCCCTTCTACCTGCAGTTCCACACCTATGCCGTGCACGGACCCGTGCGGGCGCGGCCCGACCTGCGCGAGGCGGCGGCGAAGCGGGCGTCCGACAACCGCCAGGCCGAGTATCTCGGCTTCATCGCCGGCGTCGACGAGAACGTCGGCCGACTGCTCGACCTGCTCGAGGATCCGGATGGCGACGGGGATCCCGCCGACTCGATCGCCGGTAACACCGTCGTTCTTTTCACCTCCGACAACGGGGGCACGCACGCCAGCAACGCCCCGCTGAAGGGCGTGAAGGGCATGTTCACCGAAGGCGGAACGCGGGTGCCGCTGATCGCGTATTGGAAGGGCAGGCTGCCCGCCGGCAGGACCAGCGACCGCATGGTGCACGCGGTCGACTACTACCCGACCTTGCTCGAACTCGCCGGGGGCGGGTGGACGCCGCCGGTTGCCGATCATCCGCTGGATGGGGAGTCTTTCGCCAAGGAGATGCTCGAGCCGGGCACGGATGCCGACCGCGGTCCGGTGTTCTTCCTGTTTCCCGGCTACCTCGACCGCCGTGCCCAGCCGGGCGCCTGGGTGGTCGATGAGATCGGCGGCAAACGTTTCAAGGCCTGCTATGACTATGAGACGGATGCGTGGTCGCTGTTCTGCCTGACCGACGATCCGGGGGAGGCGAAGGATCTCGGGGCCACGGAACCCGAGATGGTGAAGTCATTGGCAGGCAGGCTCGATGGCTGGTTGCGCGAGGACCACCCGACCTGGCAGCCGAAGTATCCGATCCGCAAGAGCGACGGGGAATCTGCCGGGCCGCCGCCGCTGCCCTGACGCTGTGAGTCGGGAGGTCGGTGGGTGCCGTTGAAAGGGGTGAGCAAGCGGACGTGGCCGGGCCTTCCAGGCCCGT
>NZ_JBISBU010000139.1:0-1637 GCF_044385805.1 Haloferula sp. A504 | reverse complement strand
TCATTCCTGAGAAATCGAGCGTCCCTCCTTCTTTGGGATCGGCATTGAAGCTCCCACTCGGCTGCTCAACTCCAGAGATCTGTTCAACAAGGGACCAGATCGCCTCACCCGTTTCCTCATCGATCCCCAAGTGTTTCATTCTCCACCAGAACCAGTAGCGTTTTGTGCCGAGCGAGAACATCGTGAACATTGCCGAGGTGGCACCCCTCCGGTAGTCCATCCGAAAACTACCATACAGTTTGCGGTTCTTTGCCTTCTTTTCGACCTGGGCCTCATATGCATCGTCGGAAACGCAGGCCGGGTGGAAGAAATCCAGCATGAGTCCCTCCTCTTTCCACCACCATGATTTCTCAACGTCACCCGGCTCCTTGGGCCGCTCATATTCCCCAACCGAGGGGGCGCGGATTTCTCCGTGAAAAACTCCTCCGTAAGGGGTCGGCGCCTTCAGCGACACGCCCACCGCCGGATCCACCTTGAAACTCCCCTTGGCATCGTCCCTCGACACCGTCGGGGGCAGGGTGGTTCCCTCGAAGATGTATTCATACTCCCCTCCGGTCAGCGGAACGCTCAGCTCCTTTGCGGCCTTTCGCTCACGTCGGTCCACCGAGACGGTTGCCCCGATCGAATCGAGCGGCAGGGTGATGCTCGACAAACGACTCCCCCGAGAGTCCAACAGCCAGAAATGGTCGAGCGAAAGTTGATACGGATCCCCGCCTATGATGGGGGTCGATGCCGCTGGGGTGTCGGAGCGGCGGATCACAAGCTCCGCGAAATCGACCCATTGATCGGGAAACTCAACCCTGAGGCTGGGGATGGTCAGCGGGACACCGAGCGAGATCGGCTGATCCTGCTCCACCGCTTCTGATGTCACCTCAAGCGTGCAGGCCGCAATGGGCACCGGATCTTCTCGATTCTCAGAGCCCGTTTCCCCAGCAAGCCCGTCGGCAGACCAAGGCTCTCCCATCAACTGGAGGGTGAACGATCCCTCACCCAACAGCATCGACTGGGGCTCACTGATCGAGGCTTCTACTGAGGTGACAGGTTTTCCCAAGGCATCCAGGATGCGCAGGGCACTGCAGGAATAGCCGGTTCCGAAAGTGCTACCCTCCCAGCGGATCACCATCTCCGCCTTTGCCTCCTTGAAGCCGGGGAACTCGCCTGTGCTTGCCTCTTCCCACGTCAGGTCCAGCGGTTTGTAGCCCAGCTTGGTAAACCGGAAGCTCAAGTCTCGGGGTGGCCACTGATCCCCCAACTCGCTCAGGTAACGATCGTCCACGGAAATTCGACCATCCCAGCCGCCGGGAAGCTCACGGCGTTCGAGGGTTTTCCCCTTGAACAGCACCTCCATCGTCACGGCCTCTGCATCGTCCTGCGGCCGGGCATTCAGCACGAGGTAGACTCCAGGCAAATTCAAGCGTCCATCGACCACATGGCCTTCGAACCCGGCCTTGCCGACGACCCTGCCTGCGTCGGAGACCTCCTCTCCAAAGACAAGCCCGTTCCGCAACTCCAGCGACACTTCGGCATCTTCGTCAGCACTCCAGCGCTCGATTCCAGTCCTCGCACCATCAATGCTGGAAAACAAAAGATCGAAATACTCAGTGACATCGAGGCCATCCGCACGAACCGAGAAGGTT
>NZ_JBISBU010000138.1:0-1750 GCF_044385805.1 Haloferula sp. A504 | reverse complement strand
GGCGATTCGCCGATGGGGGGCTCGATCTCGGTGAGAGATGAGATCAGCGGCTTTTGAGCACCCTCGGCGATTCCGAAAGCGGCTTTGGGGCTGGATGCCGACCTCCCACCACGCCGCCGAGGGGGGTTCCGGGTCGTTTTGCACTGTTTTCCGTACGCGTGGACACACCCCCTCCTTGCGTCTCCTCAGTGCCGCCTCCCTTTGGCCCTCTCGTGCCTCTCCACGAGGCACCACTCACGCGGGCGCGGCCCTCAGCCGCTCCCAACAGGCCGCCACTTCCTCCTGGAACCGGAAGCTGCTGCTCCAGCGCACCAGCACACGCCGCACGCTCACCTTCACCACCGCGGCGATTTTCAAGAGGTGGCTGCGGATGATCCCAGGCGTGGCCTTGGCGTAAGCCTTGCTCTCCTTGAGGCCCGTCTCGCGCAGGTCGATCATGAGCTGATAGGCGAAGGTCGAAAACCACAGCCGCAGCTGGTTGGCGCTCATCGTCTCGCAGCTCATCCGGTCGGCGAACAGGTCGAGTTGTTGTTCCTTCACCCGGTTCTCCATGTCGCCCCGCGCGCAGTAGAACCCGCGGTAGAGCTCCTCAGGCATCCACCCGGGCCGATCACCGGGCAGGTTGGTCACGATGAAACGTGGGTTCTCGCCCTTGGGGTTGACCTGCGCCTTGCCCACCACGCGGCGCGCCCGGCTCCAGCTCGTGGCCGTGCAGTATTCGAACTCGCTGAAGTAGGTGCACCAGCCGCCGCGCGTGCAGGCGTCGGCTTTCGCCCGGAACATCGTCTTGTCGAGGTGGCGCAGCAGGACCGAGTTGCGGGCCAGCCCCACGACGTAGAAGACTTCGTTTTGCTCGCACCACGAAAGGATCGCATCGCGGGCGAATCCGCTGTCGGCCCGCAGGATGATGCGCACCTCGGGAAAGCGCTCGCGGATGACCGGCACGATGCGCTGGAGGGCTTCGAGCGTGCCGTCGCAGGCATCCCGGTCACTGGTGCGCAGTTGCGCCCAGACCGGCCACGGGCCGATGAAGCAATAGAGCGGCAGATAGCAATAGTCGCCGTAGTAGCCGTGGAAGAAACGACCTTCCTGCTGGCCGTGGATGAGGCTGTCGGTCGCGTCGAAATCCAGCACGATCTCCTCGGTGTCCGGCGCGAGGCGGGAGATGGCCTGACGGATGAGAAGGCTTTCGATGGCCTCGTGATCGGCGTGGATCTTGTGGACGCCCGAGAGGCTCCCATCGGCAGACTTGGAGTTGGTCAGCTCAAGCCGGTTGAGCGTGGACTTGCCGGCAAGAGCCCGCCCCTTGTCCTCGCCGGAGCGATCCAGGCCGAGCGGGTCGGACTTGCCCACGCCCAGCGCCATCATCGGGTCGCGGCGCAGCGTGTCGTGGTCATTGAGGTCCTCGTATCCCATCGCCATGCCGAAGATCCGCTGGCGCAGCAGTTCGGGCAGGGAGTGCTCGATGAGTTCCGGGCGGCGGTGGTCGCTGAAGCAGGAGGCGAGTTGGTCGATCATGCCGGTGCGGCTATCGATCTCGCGCAGCAACACCACGCCGCCGTCGGCACTGACGTTGCCGCCCAGAAAATCGGCCACCACCTTGCGCTTGCCCAGGTCTTGAAACTCAAAGGTATGCTGGATACACTCTGTCATGTGGCGGTTGGGTTTTGTGTGTGAGTCATTGATTTGAACACCAACAACTTACACCAAAACTCCAACCGCCCTCAATTCTCGGTATGAGAAATCCGGG
>NZ_JBISBU010000137.1:0-1750 GCF_044385805.1 Haloferula sp. A504 | reverse complement strand
TACTTCTGCATCGCGGCCAACACCCGCTGGGGCGAGGAGAATCCCGAACTCAGCTACGGCACGCCCAGCAGCTACCACATCCCCTACACCGACGAGTACCTCGCCTACCTCTCCGCGGCCATCACCGACGCGATCAAGACGACGGGCATCGACGGCTTCATGATCGACTGGGTCTGGATGCCCAATCGGAAAGCAAGCAAAGGCAAATGGATTGATGCCGAGAAAGAACTCTATACCCAGCTCATGGGGGAACCCTTCCCGGGAGAGGAAAACCTTTCGAAGGAGAAGGAGCTTGCCTATGGCCAAAAAGCGATTGACCGCTGCTGGGCTGCAATTCGCAAGGCGGCGAAGGACGCCGATCCCGACTGCATCATATGGCTGACAAGTAACAGGGTGAACAGTCCTCTCGTTAAGAACTCGAACATGTACAAAGAGGTCGACTGGTTTATGGGCGAAACGGGAAGATTGGATGAGATCCTTGCTATCCAGCCCATTGTCGGTGCGGATACCCGTCTGATTACCTGCATGTCTGATTACGGCGGAAACGATGCGGCGAAAGATGTGCCGGAAGCGCTTGCGGCAGGCGTGGGTGTGTATGGCTACGCGAAGCCATCCAACAGTCGCGGCATCATCCCGCTGGATGAAATCCTCCCGAGGCAAATGAGCGAGCTTACGGGCAACCGGAAACGCATTGCGGTCATGGCAAGAAAGTACCATGGCATGTCGGTCGATTCCGTCTGGGAGGATGGAAAATTTGTGGAGCCTGATAGCCTGCCGCCACTTCGACTCGAGTTCAAGGCGCGGGGAAATGCCCCGGATACGGGCCGCGTCGACATTGAAGGGAACAAGGCGATGGTCCGCGTCAGCACGCGAGTTCAGGCCGGACGTGCTGTTCTCACCCGGGATGCCGAAACGTGGCCGGATGAGATCGAAGTGCATCTGTTGCGGGAAAACACGGGCAAGCCTGCCGCGACCGACTTCCGGGTGGCGAATGGGACGGTTGGCATCAGCATTGTTCAGCTCGAAGAGACGCAGGTCGTGGCCGGGAAGATGAAAGGCGGTATCGATCTTAATGCGACCTGGAGGGGAGGGCGCTTTTTCAACGGAGGCACCCCCGAAACGCCAATCGAGATTGATGCGGTGCAGGCAAGGACCACGGAAGAGGCGGTCGAGATCGTCCTCCCCGGGATTCTCACCAGAGGCAATCCGAAATCGATCTGCTTCGAGTGGGGGAATTGACGGGCATCTGTTTTAGTCTGTCTCAAGATTTCAATTCAGTAGAGACGCCAGAGCGAACAACCCTGGCAAATCACCAAAAACAAACCGAAGCTATCGGAATCAGGAGTCCATCCATGTCCAAGCCTTACAAAATCTATCCACTAATCATTGTGGCATCACTATCCATGTCTTTCGGCGGAAAGGCGGAGGAAGACGCAGGCAGATCCGCAGCATCGGAAATCAAGTCCTACTGCATCGATTTCAACTGGGCACTCGGTCGCAGGGCGGGCTTTGCCAAACCCGGCACCTGGGCCGAGGCCGATCCGAAAGAGCACGTTCAGTGGTACAAGGACGTCGGGGCCAACGTCATTCAGACCTTCGCCGTCTCCTGCAACGGCTACGCCTGGTACAAGAGCGACCTCATCCCCGAGCAGCCCGGCCTCAAGCACGACTTCCTCACCGAGATGGTCAAGCTCGGCCACGCCGAAGGCATGAAGGTGATGGGCTACTTCTGCATCGCGGCCAACACCCG
>NZ_JBISBU010000136.1:0-1869 GCF_044385805.1 Haloferula sp. A504 | reverse complement strand
GCCGTAGGAGACAGAGGGGCCATTCCGCCCGAAACTACCATGAACGCCGTAGCCAAATGCGAGATGCGAGGACCCCTCTTCGATCTTCGACGGGACGCCCCCTGCCCGGATCGGCACCCCCGAAGATTCGCCCCCAGGCAGCCTAATGCTTGAAAAACGGGACTGGTACCATTCCAACACCCGTCCGGAGCAGTCGGCCGAGCGAGTCCCTCACGGGCTCGCCCGCCTGCTCCGGACGGGTGTTGGAATGGTACCGGTCCCGAATGGCCCTAAGTTAAGGTGAATTAAGCACGGATTTCTTAACTACTGGCACTGTAGTAGCTACTGGGTATGAATGACTTCCAGAGTTCCGATGTTCACGGGTTGGTCGAGATCAACTTTCGGGCGTGCACCGCTGCGGACGGGCACGGCGATGCGTCGCAAGAGCGACGGCCTTTCCTCTCTTTGCACCCGCCAGGCCGAGGAGACTTTTGGCGCGCTTCTTCCCGCCCGCCTCCTCGCTGCCCCACCCGGCAGACGCAGCCGGATCTTCACGACCCCGGTGGTCTTCTGGACCTTTCTCTGCCAAATCCTGGGTAGCGAATCCTGCCGTAGCGCCACCGGTGCTGTACAGTCGCTACTCAGCCACCTGGGCAAGGCGCTTTGTTCCTCAAGCGACGCTGCCTACTGCATGGCACGGGCGAAGCTTCCGATCCGAATGCTCATCGCGATCCAGCGTCACATCTGCGCCGCACTTTGTCCGCGTCGTGGCGCGCGCACCTTCGTCTTTGACGGCTCCACCATCAGCATGCCCGACACTCCCGAGAACCAAGCCCGTTGGCCTCAGTCGGGGGCACAACAAACCGGTGTAGGATTCCCGATCATGCGCATCGTCGGACTCTTCGACCTTGCCACTGGTGCATGGATCGCCATGGCGCGCGGCACCCTCGCCGGCAGCAAGCGTGGCAGCGAGCGAATCCTTTGGAGACGGCTTTGGAAGCATCTCCAGGCCGGCGACACCGTGATCGCCGATGCGGGTTTCTGCGACTGGTTCAGCCTGGTGCTGCTCCAACAGCGTGGGATCCGCCTCGTCATACGCAACAACGGTCGCCGCAAGCCCTGCCCCAACGCCACACGGCTGGGCAAGGGCGACTGGATCGAGCGCTGGCGCAAGCCTGCCATCAAGCCGGCCTGGGTCACCCGTGAGGACTACGATTCCCTCCCGCAGTCCATTGCCGTCCGGGTCGTCACCGCGACGGCTCCGCAGCACTCGGGCTTCCGAACTCAAAAGCTGGAACTGATCTCCACGGTCACCGATCCCGCAGAGATGGGCGCGGAAGAAATCGCCGGGCTTTACCTCCGTCGCTGGGATGTCGAACTATTCATCGACGATCTCAAGACCAGTCTCGGGATGGACATCCTTCGCACTCGCAGTCCACACATGATCTACCGAGAACTGCTGATGCACGTCATTGCCTACAACTTGCTTCGTGCGCTGATCCGACAGGCGGATGATCCCCGGCGGATCAGCTTCAAGGGCAGCCTCGACCGCGTCAACAAATGGCTACCGGTGGCAATGGCGACGACCAGTCGGAAGACCCGCAAGCGACTCATCGAAGACCTGCTGGAAACCATGGCCGAGGATCTCGTAAGGGAACGTCCGAACCGAAGGGAGCCGCGACTCAAGAAACGAAGACCGAAGCCGTTCGGGTTGATGACCAGACCTCGTGGAGAAAGCATGGAAATCCCTCATCGATCCAAATACCGAAAATCCTTAACTTAGGGCCATTCGGGTCAGTCCTCGCGCGTTAACTTTCAGGGTTGTTGCTACGGTGCTCATTGTAGTTTAGGGCGGAACGGCCCGCTTCTTTCCTTCGGTTTCCTGAACCC
>NZ_JBISBU010000135.1:0-1901 GCF_044385805.1 Haloferula sp. A504 | reverse complement strand
CCCCTGTGCGAGGCGGTCAAAGGTCACGCCGAAGCCCAGCAGAACAACTTCCCTTCCCGCACCACCGCCGAGGTCGCCGAGGAGTTCGTCGCCTCACGTGCCGCGAGCGGGGTCAGCCAGGCCTACGTGAATTCCTGCCGGCAGAACCTCAAGCGCTTCACGGAACGTCTGTCCGGACAGATCTCCGAGATCACGGTGGCCGACATCAACGGGTTCCTGACCAGCCTCACCACGCTGGCCCCGGTCTCGAAAAACTGTCTGCGGCGGACGATCGTGACGATGTTCTCCTTCGCCAAGAAGCAGGGCTACATCGACCCGGACCGGAAGACGGCGGCCGAGCTCAGCGAGACCTTCAAGGTGCCGGAAAAGGAGATCGAGATCTTCACGCCGGAGGAAATGGAGAAGCTCCTGCTCGCCGCCCATGCACGGATCCTCCCGCTGATGGCGATCGGGGCCTTCACCGGGATCCGCAACGCCGAGATCTGCAAGCTGCGGTGGGAGGACATCAAGTGGGATCGGG
This sequence comes from Haloferula sp. A504, assembly GCF_044385805.1. NCBI lineage: Bacteria > Pseudomonadati > Verrucomicrobiota > Verrucomicrobiia > Verrucomicrobiales > Verrucomicrobiaceae > Haloferula > Haloferula sp. A504. The sequence continues at coordinate 1,381 of NZ_JBISBU010000135.1, read as the reverse complement.
GCCACATCGAGATCTCCGGCCGCATCGCCAAGAACCGGGCCCGCCGGTTGGTGCCGCTCAGCGAGAACCTCAAGGCATGGCTTGCCCCGTGGCGCGACGAGCAGGGGCCGGTCGTCCCGATCCAGGATTCCTCGGGGGCGCTCGGCGACGTAGCGGTGAAAGCCGGAATCCCGGGTGGATGGCGTCAGAATGGGCTCAGACACTCCTTCATCAGCTACCGGGTAGCGGAGACCGGGGACGTCGCCCGCACGGCTCTGGAGGCCGGCAATTCCCCGAAGATGATCTTCCGCCACTACCGGGCGGTGGTCGACGAGGATTCGGCGAAGGCATGGTTCGCGATCACGCCGCCGGAGGGCTGGGTGCCGAAGGAACTCCCCTGGCCGATCCGGGAGCGGATCCGGCGGGCCATCGAGGCGCACCGCAGGAAGGCGGGGTGAGGGTGAGGCAGTTCTTAGATCGTTCTAAGATTGTCCCGTTCTTCTGGCCGGCCAGAAAATCTCCCGCCGGCAGGAGAAATTCTCTTTCCGGAACGAAGTTTCCTGTTGTCAGGAAAATCGCGCCAACCGACCTGCAATTCTCATGGCGCAATGAGATTTGCTAGCTCGCCGGGCCCGGATTCCGGCACCCCTTTTTGCCTAAGTAAGCAAAACTGACGCACCTCGCTGCAGTCTTGCAGGTCAGATCGGCGAGGCCTGGGCCGGGTTCATTTCATCGACCGCTGGAATTTGAACCCCGCCGATTGTCTGCGCGTGCGGACAAATGGTTGTCATACAACAACGCTTCCCGGCCCGGGCCACAGCATCGGGGCGGCAGAATCTACTTCCGTAAGTAGATTCCCGGCAGTCGATGGTGCCCCGGTTTTTCATGCCAACATGAAAATTGCCGCATGAGCCACCTCGAAGCCCGTCCTGCCGACAGGACAACTGAGCCGCAGACCTCGAATTGTTTGGGCGTCCACACAATCTTCTTGGCGCCCTCCAAGAAACCCTGCTGGATCCGGCTGGTAGAGGCCCGTTTTTGATCCCGGTATCAAAAATCGGTCCGACCTCGCCAGGTCGTCCGGCCCTCAATTGTCGTTACGGAACGACATTCCGCCTCAGAGGTCGGCCATCCCCGCTCATCGCGCCCAAATCTCTTTGCGCAAAGAAAATTCCCCCGCCCCCGGAAACTTGTGAACGTTCACGGATTTCCCCGCCGGGAATCTCATTGCGCAATGAAATCCACCCTTCGGCAGCCCGCGCAAGTTGACACGCGGCCGGTGGCATGTCCAAGCAACCTGATTCCGCCCGCCGTGCCGACCGGCTTTTGACCGACCTCGAAGCCTGCGAATACCTCCGCATCCGGCCCCGCCAACTCTACACCTGGCGCATCCAGGGGCTGA
>NZ_JBISBU010000134.1:0-1938 GCF_044385805.1 Haloferula sp. A504 | reverse complement strand
CACGGAATGGCATGACGAATTGGAACCGCCCGGTGCGGATCCGCATGCCGGGTGGTGTGGGGGGTGACGGTTAGAACCCGTCACCTACCCGATTCTGCAATTGTTTCGGCAGTCCGAATTCGGTCCCCCCTTCCTCTTAGTGTCAACTCGCCACGCAATAAGTCCCCCGATCATCGTCAAAATGAGACCTCCGTAGAAGCGGAATCGAAGATTCTCAAAGGTCCCGCGATCCATCTGTGCCCGCGGCAGGTCCATTCGAAGATCAAACTTTTCATCATTGGTCAGGACTGGTACCTGACCTGTGTTGATCGCAGCCTCGACGATAGGTTCCACCTGCTCACGATAGTCTTCAGAGGCTTCATAAGCATCAAGAAGCTCTCCGCTGGTACTGAGGAACAATCCCAACCCGAGGGCCATTGGAAGAGAGACTGCGATTCTCTTGAGCATGTTCATGTAACTTCCAGCAGAACGTAGAGCGCCGCTGACCGACCCTCATGGCGCCCAGCTCGACTCATCGGCGCGAATGTAACCGCCAAAGCGGTCTGCGACAAGGCAGCTGTGTCGGGTCAGTCGGGCGCGGGTTGTTCTGCTTGCTCGTAGAAGAGGTTGAAGATTCTCTCTCTTGGCATCATGGGCGGCTCCCAAGGTGCCTTCTTCAGGCCACCAGAGAAGCCCCAAAAGTAATAGAACTCCTTGCGACCAGCCTCGTGGCCAATCAAACCGAACACCCGAAGTGACGTGCTGCTATCGGCCATGAACATCTTGACGTCATCAATTCTTACCGGTGTTCCTACGGGGACTTCGTAAGCCACCGGGCCGTTCAAGTCTGGGTATTTGTTGTATTCCTCTTCATCGATAAGCCTAAGAGTCCTCGGCGTATAGATTAAGTCTATCGCTTCGCCTCGCGGCGTCTGCCCAGGAACAAGCACGGCAGGCCTTTTAATTGTAAGATCACGCCCAACTATCTGTCCCAAAAGAGGGTGGTCGGACCTGCTGTGGATGCAACTCGCCAGAATGCCGCAACCAACCGTCATTAGAAGGGTGAGCTTTTTCATTGAGCAGAACGTCCAAGTGATGCCGCGCTCCCCGCAGCCGGTAACCCCTCAACCGTCCCAACCTCGTCCGACACTCCGCTCCAACAAGAGAGCTGTGAGGCGTCGGCATCCACGGCTTGTTCGGGTTCTTCTGTTGAGCAGATGACCCTCACGATCCGCGTCGAGGAAACCGGAATGTGGGGGCGCATCGTGGTGAACAAGCACAACGGGAAACCTCGGTTCTATCGCGCCGGATGGTTGTCGTTCCTTGATTGGGCTTGCGACCAAATCGCGCAGTTCCGTAGCGATCCTGTCAGGCTACCCGAGACGGGAGAACGATTCGGGATCTACACAGTCACTGATGACGTGAAGGGTGATGAGGTTAGGCTCGTCCCCTGGGAAAGCCTTCACCTCTCCACACCCGAATCTCGACCCATCGGGAGTCTCGGCGGCCACTTTGGTCCCGACGGGAATGGGGGCATCGAGCGCGAGGATGATCTCTGCCTCCCGGGTGACTCCACGGTCAAGCCAACCAGAGGAGACTACTGTCCCTGTTGTGGTCGATTCGCCCCAATAGAGAGTAATGTGGTTGTCGGCTGAAACGTCTAACTTATTTCTCATAATATGTGCTCTAAAAATTCTCACCCCGAACAGTTTATTGAACAACTGGTGAAATCAGAAAATTAGTTCACAGTGTGAACTAATTTGACTCGGTGCCGAATAGGTCGCTAGAGCCAATCTCCGAAATTTCCCGGTTGTCATCCGCGTTAAAATATCAGTTTGTCGTGGGATGGCAAGGAGCAACAAGTTCGGTTTCTTAAGGGATTTTGAGGCGCTGATGATCCGGGAGCGGGTGGCGGAACGGGCGCGGCCTTACTATCTGAAGCATCTGGAAAGGTGGGGT
>NZ_JBISBU010000133.1:0-2024 GCF_044385805.1 Haloferula sp. A504 | reverse complement strand
CGAAGACGAAGAAGTCCGGATCGGCGTCGTTGTCAGTGAAACCTCCGCCCGAGGCATTCCACTTGAGACTAAGAATGCCACCCGACTGCGAAGAGTTAGCGGACCCGGCCACACCGGTCAGGAGGTTGTTATCGATAGCCGCCCCCTGGTGGGCGTCTGAAACCGAAGTGCTGGTGCCAGACGGAGCGGCCGCTCCGACGGTGAGAGTCATGTTGTTGGTGCGGTTGTCCCCTGCCGCGTCCGCCACTGTACCGACAGCGTAGCTCACTCCTCCCACGGTCGCGGTGAGCAATTCGCCGCTCCCGCCGAGATTCACGCTCTGAATTGGCGCGACAGCGGCATCCAGTTCCTCTGTTACGCCCAACAGGGAGAGCGAGACTACAATGATTCGGATGAGGCGCAGGACTGCTGAGAAAAGTATCGGATGGGATGGTTTTATGATCATGGATTGGACGGCGTGCACCTCGCGCCCAAAACCGGGGCGCAGCGCACGAAGGACGTGGTCATAGTCCGACCGTTGACGGACCGCGCTTCGGTTCTCTCAAGAATACCAGGCAGAGCCCGCCTTACCGTCGACGACGGAGCAGGGCAAGGAGGCCGAAACCTCCGAGCATCGCAGCGGCGGAAGGTTCGGGGATGGGGCTGACGTTTCCGTAGACCTCGTAGAAGTCGGCGTCGTTAGCGTCCCCAAGCACGATACCTTGGATTATCGGGCCATTCGTGAGGTTTACGCCTGCCGCGTCCTTCAGGTCAGTGAAATCGAAGGCCACCCCGGCGACCGAGCGGCCGGTGAACTCACCGCCATTCAGCACGCCATCGGTGCGCACCACGTTCCAGCCTGAGAGCGCCACGCCTGCACCGAGCGTGCCGTCGCCAAGAATCGCGTAAGCGAAGACACTGTCGTTGCCCAGATCCTCGAAGACGAAAAAGTCAGGATCGGCGTCGTTGTCAGTGAAGCCCCCTCCCGAGGTATTCCACTTGAGACTGAGGATGCCACCCGACTGCGAAGAGCTTACGCTCCCGGCAACACCGGTCAGGAGGTCGTTGTCGATAGCCGCTCCCTGGTGGACGTCTGAAGCCGACGAGACGGTGCCTGCCGGGGCGGCCGCTCCAACGGTGAGAGTCATGTTATTGGCGCGGTTGTCCGCTGTCGCGTCCGCGATCACGCCTCCCGAGTAGGCGGTGCCTCCCACTGTCGCGGTGAGTAATTCATTTGACCCCCCAAGGGTGACACTGTCGATTGCGACCACCGCGGCGTGGGTGGTGCTGATGGTCAGGCCCAAAGTGGCGAGGCCGAGGAGCGTTTTGAAAAACATACGGTTCATGGTCGTTGAGAAATCTTGAAGGACGGTTGTGCGATAACGGCGAGCCGCTTCAATTCTCCGGCTCAAACAGTGGAGTGTTGTCACGCCGGGAAATCACACATTTTTTTCGGGAGCTCGGCTTTTCACTCGGATTCCACCCGGTAGAAGGCTTTGCCTGAGGGCGCGGACGTGTCGGTCAAGGTGCCCGAGGTATTGCCACTGTCGACGACCGTGCTTCCCGGGCCAAAATCGAGGTTGCTGGAGCGGCGCACGGTGACCGGGACACCGGCCGGGACCGTGACCCAGTCCAGCACGAACGACCCCGCCCCCCCGGTGGCGCTGGTGATGGTGATGGAGGTCTCCGGGGTCCCTCCGGTGTCGACGTTGGCATAGACTTCGTAGAAATCAGCGTCGTTAGTGTCGCCAATCACGATACCTTGGATTGTCGTGCCGTTGGTCAGGTTCGCGCCCGTGGCATCGAGGAGGTCGGTGAAATCGAAGGCCACCCCGGCCACCGAGCGGCCGGTGAACTCACCGCCATTCAGCGCGCCATCGGTGTGCACCACGTTCCAGCCCGAGAGCGCCACGCCTGCACCGAGCGTGCCGTCACCCAGGATCGCGTGAGCGACGACACTGTCGTTGCCCAGATCCTCGAAGACGAAGAAGTCCGGATCGGCGTCGTTGTCAGTGAAACCTCCGCCCGAGGCATTCCACTTGAGA
>NZ_JBISBU010000132.1:0-2140 GCF_044385805.1 Haloferula sp. A504 | reverse complement strand
GCAGAACAAGTCGTAGATGGCGACGCTCCACAGCGGCCTTGTTGAAAACCCCGATTGGTGGTTCGATCTGAGTAACGGAATCGGTGCCGCCGACATGGGGTCGCGACGCCATTCCTTCTGACGTTCGCGAGAAGAATCTGATCAATAGCTTCGTCGAGGTCGGACGGACTGAGGGAATAGACATCGACACACCAATTCAGGGTAGCCCATACCATTCCATCGCCGCCCTCCGCGTATTCGATTTGCTCTTTTATCGCACGGTAGCGCAACGCATCGCGAACAAGTCGCTGGACATCAACCTCATTCGCGGCGGTGTTTATTGGTGTTTTCATAGTCTTATTTTCGCTCATTCGGTGAGTCAGCTTTGGCGTTCAGAAATAGAATGAAATACAAAATAATACCCCTAATCTTATTTGCCGCTCTAACTACTCTAGCGAATGCGGCTAGTGAAACGAAATCGGTTGGATCATTCATTGAAACCACAGGCGAATATGAATGGTCGAATTCGGAGCGTATTGTGCTAATCGAACAGAACAACGATCGACTTCAATTTTCGATCTCGCTAGATGATCCAGAGCGAAAGAAATCCATTGGACCAAAAGCAGGCTTATTACAGCCAGGAAAGCCCTGGATGTTCTGGATCGAAAGTAGAAACAAAATTTGGATGTTCGACGGAGACTCTCGCCTCTGGGAATACACATTCAGAACGATTGAACCCAATAAATACCAAGACAGCATAAGTGAAATTAAAGACTCTGATTCTATACCATCTGAGCTACTTAGTGCACTTCCAGCTGAATTCATCCAGTCCCTAAAAAAGATCTGAACCAGACGCAGTAGTCAACGTCGCTAACGCGCCGTCGACTATGCTCCACGTTGGCAAAGATAAAGATTCGTCGAACCATGACAAACGCGTTTGGACTAGCTTTTTTGATCATCGTGTGTCCGATTGGGCATGCACAGGAAGAACAGTCGAGCAGGGATGCCCAAGCCCAGGCGGACGCCAAGCGAGCGGGTCGGGGAGTTGATTCAATGTTTGACCCCAATAAGAAGCGGCAGGGAAATCTGGATAAAGAACCAACTCGGATTGAGATTGCCTTGATTGGAGGAGATGGCGTCGATCAAAGACTGTTTGACACACAGACGATGCAGAAACATCTGGACGAGTTGGCGTGGAGGAGACCTACGGAGAAGGTGAGAGGAGCTCCGGAATGGGAGATTCATGTGTTTGACTCTGGGAAGAAGAAAGAGACGTATCGTGTGTTCTTTCGGGGGATGTTTGTCCGCGATTCAGATGGAATGATTGCTCTCGATAAGACAGGTTTCTGGGTCCGCACCGAAGAGCGGATCGCGAGAGACCCAAAATGGAAGGCAATTTTGGGAGAGCGATAGTCACCTCATGCCGGACCGGTGCTGCCAACACTATAGCGGTTACGACTCAAAAGCCCCATGGCAATCACAACCTCAACCTTGACTCCGAAGGAGCGCTGCCCGTAGCATGCGGCAGACTCTGGACTTTATCTCGAAAATGAAATACGCACCTTTAGCATTGGCTACACTATCCATTATCGCCGTGGGTTGCTCACCGGTCTATTCGGTGAAGCGGTATGGAATCAGGGCGACCTTAACCGATTCCAATACTGCTGCGCCCATTGCCGGAGCTCCCGTGGTGGTGACAGTCGATGGTGACACTTTCTCCGAGACGGCCAATCGGAAGGGAGAGGTCTTTGTTGCACCCGATCTTCGATATCAAGTCAGTTGGTTGGGAGGGCCTGCCATTCAGAGCGATCCTGAAGCGCAAATCCAATTGTATTGCGACGGATACGACCCAGTAGTGATCAAGTGGTTCCGACATTTCCCAGACCGGAATGCCGATATGCAGGAGGATCGTGGGGTGATTGACCTGGGCAAGCCGAGTCTCACAAGATCAAGATGCCAACAAGCCGGAGCACAGAACCCCTGACCCGCCGCGAGTTCCAGCCGTCATGACCATCCAGCCCTCAACCCGCAGTCGAAGCCTCGCCCCCGGTCAGGGGTCCTGTGTCCTCAAACGTTGCTATGGCTGCTTGTTTGGCAAGGGGCAAATTGATGTTTTTTCCATAACTCGTGGGGAGTGATAGTTTAACTTCGGGGAAGGGCT
>NZ_JBISBU010000131.1:0-2171 GCF_044385805.1 Haloferula sp. A504 | reverse complement strand
CCTTCCCGGGTGAGGGTGACCGTTTCCAGCCGCCCGATCGTGTCATGGGCGCGAACGATCTTGTAAGGATTCAGCTCGCCAGCGAGCCAGTCGGTCTTCGTCAGCCGGTTCTTCTCGTGGTCGAGGTCACGCTCGCCGGACGGGTCGGTGATTGAGTCGATGTTCCCGGCAGCGTCGCGCCCCAGCAGGATGGTCCCTCCGGAAAGCGGCTCGGCGACGAACCCCTCTGACGCCACCCCCGGCCAAGCGATGGATTCCAGGTCCCGAGCCCCGTCCGCCGAGTAGCCGAAAACGGCACTCCCCCCGCGCCCGAGCGATCGGCTTTCCAACAAACCACCCGCAAGCCAGGTCGTCTGCGTGTCGGCCCCGGCAGCGTAATCGTGAAGGGTCTTCGCCCCGGCGGCATTGCTCGCCAGCACGGTGCTCGCGCCCTCGGCGGGATCGACGGTTTCCTCGTAGCCTGCAAGCGCCACCCCCGTCGAGCGGCCGCGGTCCATCACCCCGGCTCCGGTCAGCGACACGGCGGTGCCGTCCAGCGCGCGGCTTGCCGTGGTGCCGTCCACTTGGAATGTCTCTTCCCCGCCAACGAACTCGTGATCGACGGGCAGGATTTCGTCCGGCCCGCCGGGATCCTGCCGATTGGGGATGCGCAGGGTCCCGACGGTGCCATCCGGCTCGAAGTCGATGCGCGACGTCACCCCACCGATGCTCAGGGAAATGGATGCCAGCGTTCCGTCGGCCCGGAATTCGGGATCGACATCCACGGCGGCCATCCCGGGCCCAACCGCACTCGTTCCGTCCGGCTGACCGAGATGGTTGAGCGTGACGACGCGGGTTTCGACGACTTCGACACCTAGCGTGCGGGTGATGGTCACCGTCGGCTCCGCCGGTGTGATTCCCGCCAGCGGGAAGATCAAAATCGAAAAATACGCGGCGAAGCGCAAGTTCATGGCAGTTGATTACGCAATCGTGACCTTCACAGGAAGACGGAACCACCCAGTCATCCCTCCGAAATCATCGGACGAGTCGCGTTTCTTACTTTTTCGGACGCAGGCCCGAGGGCGCAGAGCCTCATGAAGGGTATCCGTCAGTTCAAGGACGAGTTGTTCATAGCCAAGGAGCTGCTTCTGCCACAAAGCAAATGGGTTGGCATGGCCAATGCCATTGGTTGGTCGCGTACGTTCATTTTATCTGCGGTATGGTTCGATTGTCATTTCATTGAAGACCACGAGGATTCGCCTACCGGACTCCCAGTGGACCGCAAGCCGATGGAACGACCCTGGAAGATGGGAATATTTTCCGATCACTTCGGGATCGTTCTCAATTCGAACTAAAGCAACTTCATCGAATCCCCAATTCAACCGCTCACGATCTGCGCAAATACTACCCGTTAGGCGATTGTGCATCTCAAATGATTGCACAAAATCCAAACGAATAACAACTTCAAATGGATTATCGATGTTGGATCTTAGCTCCTTCAGGTCGTCCCATATGCAATTGAACACCAAGTCCACGGAAGTAAAATGACTCCGCCATTCAATTGAGAGAAGGATACACTCCTGTAAGGAGTTGTATCTATCAAGCATTGCAGTTAGCTCGTTGGATTGAAATTTCTTCATCGTGAAAGCACTTGAATCTCGTGAGTTGCGCTCGGGTCAGCGACGTTCCCAAATTCATCGAGATAATTCTTGAACTGGTTCCGCATACGTATCTCCCAGGCGTCGCTGCGAGACATAATGCGGATTTCCTCACCAAGGCCATTACGAAACAGGTAGCCGCGACGGTTGAAGGTAAGAGATTGCGTAAATCCATTGTCACGCAGAACCTGACGAATATCGATGATCGAACGTCCGCGAACACTGCCACCCGAAAAAATCCTGCGGAGTCCGGGGCTGGCTTCACGCAGTCCGGTCGGCATGAAATCTGGGCCATTCCGCAGCGCAGCTCCAGGTCCCGCACCAGCAAGCCTGCCCTTGGAAAGCAAGGTCCCCGGTGCTACGCCGCTTGGAGCCAAGCTCCTAGCCTCTCGGGACAAAGCGGCAAATTGGGGCGACGCTAGAAAGCGCCCCACCTGCACGGAGTGCCAGAACTCGGGCCCAGCATGGGATAAGATGCCTCCAGTTCGCAGCTCGGTGCCGACGGCGTGCAGCGCTCGCGCCCCGTTGAAGCTG
>NZ_JBISBU010000130.1:0-2214 GCF_044385805.1 Haloferula sp. A504 | reverse complement strand
TGACGGTGGCTCTCGATGAGTGAGGTATGAGGATTTCGGGCGTGGCTGAAGTGCTCAGCCACGCCCGTTTGCTGTGGTTTTACGACACCATCGGTCGCGCACCGTTCCGGCTATCCCTTGGCAGGATGCTCCCCAGCAGGGCCTGCCTCCGTTTCACCGAAAAGTCATGATTGGGTCGGTAGGTTGGCGGGTGGGATGAGGACAGGTTCGGCGGGTTCTCCGGTGAGGTTGTGACGCCAGTGGGGCTGGAGGAGCACGGCGTTGACCTGTTTGAGATCAACGGTCTTGGTGCGGTCACGTACGGCTTCGATGAGGGAGCCGATGCAGAGGTTTTTGACGGCACGGAGTGTGCCCTCGGCACTGCGGGTGATGAGGTGGACGGCCTCCTCGGTGAAGGTGGCATGCGGGAGGCCAACACGGTCGAGCTGGGAGTGGATGAACTCGGCGAGGTGGTTGGCGGTGAGCGCGTCGAGCTTGGCGCTGTAGGTGACGCGGGTCTTGAGGTCGTGGTTGATGCGGAGCTGGAGGGTGGTGTTTAGCGCGGGTTGCCCGATGAGGATGAGGTTGTGGCTGCGGGGAAAGTCCTCCAGGAGGAGGCGGAGTTTCCGCAGGGCCTCAATGGGGATGAGGTGGGCGTCGTCGATGATGGGAATGATGTGTTTGCCCTTGATGTGAAGGGCGCGGGCTTCGGCGATGAGCCGGGCTTCGCACTTGTGGTCGCTGCCGTCGCTCTCGAGGTCGAAGGCCTGGCAGAGGAGTCGCAGGATGTTGTGCCATGAGTGCAGCGAGCGGTTGATGACCGGCGTGATCCAGTGCTTGGTGTCATGGTGGATGATGTGGTGTTTGAGGACGGTCTTGCCGGTGCCGGGTTCACCAAGGATGAGGCAGAAGCCGCCCTGCTGGGAGTGGACCTTGAGGATGTCGAAGTGGCGTTGCTGGTGGGCGAGCAGCGGGGCGTCGTGATCGATGATGAAGGGATCGCGGGTGAGGCCGAAGTGTTGGCGGATCATGGTGGTGGATGGTTGTGCTTGGGGTGTTAGAAGTCGCCGTCCCGGCCGAGATGGGGTTTGCGGTCGTTGTCGATGAAATCAACGGGGGAGGCACTGCCGAGGCGCTCGCCCTCGAAGTAGGCGATGGGGTGTCCGGAGGTGCCGATGAAGCGTGAGTAGCGGATGGTGATGGTCTTGCCGCGCAGGTCGCGCGGGGCTTCGTAGCGGATCTTCTGGAAGTGGAAGGTGTTGTCGGTGCGGACCTTTCGGGTGGCTTCGAGGAAGAAGAGTTCTTCATTGAAGCTGCAGTGCTGGAGGTGGCGGATGCGGCCGAGGTCGAGCCCGAAGCGGTCGAGCGGTCGCATGCCGAGGGTGGAGTGTTCGCGGGTGTGGTATTCGTCCTCGACCCATCGGGTGAAGTGCTCGTTGAGTTCCTCGAGGCAGGAGATGGAGTCGAGGTTCCGCTCAAGGAACTGGTCACGCACGGTGCGGAAGAAACGTTCGATCTTGCCTTTGGAGGCGCCGTCGCGGACGGGGGTGTGGATGAGGACGGTGCCGAGCCGGGTGCAGATCTGGGCGAACTCCTTTGAGGAGTAGTTGGAGCCGTTGTCGGCGTAGATGGCCTGGGGGACGCCTCTTTTGTAGAGGGCGTTCTGGAAGCACTCGATGAGGTTTTCGGTATTGTCGGCGGCGAAGAACTGGCCGTGGGTGATGACGCGCGAGGCGTCGTCGATGAAGGCGATGAGGAAGACCTGAACGGACTTCTGGTGGCGGTGGAAGCGCAGGTAGGGTCCGTGGAGGGTGTCGGTCTGCCAGAGGTCGTTGGCGTGGGCTTTGGCAAAGGCGAGCCGGCGCTTGGGGCTTTGGTGGGTATCGGGCTTGAGCAGCTCGTAGCGGTTGACGATGCGGCGGAAGGTGTTGGGCGCGATGCGGCTGCGGATGAGGTGCCCCTGCTCGATGCAGGCGCGGTAGAGGGCCTGGATGTTGAGGGGGCGTGGCGATCCCTTTCCGGTGCTCTGGCGAAAGGATGGAAGTGCCTTTTCGATGGCGGCGAGGACTTCCTCGGGCGAGACCTTGCGCACGGTGCCCTTGTCGGAACGGACGGGATTCTCGGTGATGCCGTGTCTGCGGTAGTAGTACCACCAGGTCTGGATGGTGCGCCATGTGAACTGGTGGGGCTGGCCGTCTTCATCCTGGAAGATCATTTCAGAGACGGCCTGGTAGC
>NZ_JBISBU010000012.1:0-116919 GCF_044385805.1 Haloferula sp. A504 | reverse complement strand
CCTCGGTCACAAATCTCGATTTGCTCCCTCGTCACGCCTTGCATTTGGAAAAAATCTCTCGCGCGAAAGTCAACGCTCTTGCCGCGCGGGACACTGGATGCCCCACCCTACCCGATGAACCAGATGTCGATGAGGAACCAGACGATCATGATCATGCCGATGATCACCTTGACCACCAAATTGGCCAGGGTGCCGACGGCCGATCCGACGCCGGAAATCATCGCCGGCTTGGTTTCCTGCTTCGCAAACCAGGCCTCGAAGGCATAGGCCCCGGCCAGCGGCCCCAGAAGCAGGCCGAAGGGCATGAAGAACATCCCCACGATGCCCCCGACGATCGCGCCGGCCGCCCCCCATTTGGTGCCGCCGAACCACTTGGCCCCCGCCGCGCCGCTCAGGAGATCAAAGGCCTGACCGATCGCCAAAAGGATGCCGAGAATCACGAAGGTCCACCATTCCACCCCGGAATCGCGCTCCAGCAACCACCCGAGGGTGAGCCGGTGCGAAACCGCCGCCAGCAGGATCATCAGGTGCCCGGGAATCACCGGAATGAAACAACCGGCAAAGCCAACGACGAGCAGACCGACCGTAACGGCCCAGGCGCCACCGACGCTCAAGCCATACCAACCGCCCCAATCCGTGATCGCTTCCCACACGCGACGACTGCTACGTGCTGGTGCTCCCGAATGCAATCGCGACCCCGCTCCAATACCTCGGTCAGTTTCCACTCAGAAATCCCCGCCCGGCACCGTAGGATCCCCCGTGGTGTTCTCCAAGACCCGCCAACTTCTGCGCGGCATGTCCGTGCCCTTCAAGCTCGCCTGGCTCCTGCTGGTGGCGGGGATGATCCTGTTCATCGGCGGGATGCTTCCACTCGACTGGCCCACCGCCTGGGCCGGCATCGGCTGCCTGATGGTGGGAAGCTTCGTCACCGGCCTCCTGCCCCGCGACCGCGATGACCCCCGCTCCACCGACGGAGCCTTCCGCGGCGGGGTCTTCGTTTCGATGCTGCTCAATGCCACCGTGCTTCCATTGGTCTTCGGCGCGCTGATCGGGGTCTGTGCCCTGATCATCGGTCTCTTCGCGGGCTTCCCGTTCACGCTTCTCACCGTCAGCCTGCGGATGCTGGCGATCGCCCTGGTTTACAGCTTCGTGACAGGCATCCCCGCCTATGCGACGCTTCCGAGCCGCGAACGCCCGGCCTCCTGATCCCTCATGTCCCATCATCCCGAACTCTGGAAGACCGTCCGCTGGCTCTCGCTGCTCGCGGCGGTCGTCATCCTCGTCCTGTTCGGCTTCCGCGCCTTCGAGCGCTCGGTCGGCGGCGCCGCCTCGGGAATGGGAGAGGGGCTCGACAAGGTCCTGGGCGCGCTGACCCACTCCGACACCACCATCATCGAAGGCCGGGCCGAGGTCGTCCAACGCAACGAAATCCACGAACTCTCGCTGCTCGAACTTCGGATGTCCGCCACCCGCAGCTTCGAGAACGAGGCCTTCGTTCTCAAATACCTGTCAGCCGGGACCAAACGCCTGATCATCCGCGGCGACTACCGCGTGACCGCCGGCTACCGTCTCAAGCCCGGGGTTTCGCTGCAGATCGAGGACGGGATCCCGGTCGCACGATTCCCCGAGCCCGAGATCCTCGGCGTCGAGTTGATCGACTTCGAGGTACTCAGCGAGAAAGACGGCTGGTGGAACGAGGTGACCGCCGAGGACCGGGCCACGCTGCTTCGCGAGCTACGCCAGCAGATGCGCATGGAAGCCGCGAAAAGCGGGGCGCTCGACCTTGTCGACTCCACGCTGCGCGACCGGGTCCAAAGCCTGATGGGCAGCGCCAACGTCCGCGTCGAACGACCGGAGGAAGAAGGCAGCGAACGCTGAAACACCCACTTGTGGCATGACCGTCCCGGTCATGAACGCCGATGCCCGGGGCGCCAATCCGAAACCTCCATCCCCGGGAGCCGGTCCCACCCGGACCAATCATGACCGGGACGCTCACGCCACCGGCAGTCAGATCGCCAGCGGGCCAATGAGCCACGGCGAAGGATTCCAGATAGCTTTTCACCCATCACAGCGTTTCCCTCACACATGTTCCGCCCGTTCCTCATTCTGCTCCTTGCCCTTGCCTCATCGCTCACGGCCGCAACGCCCAATGTGATCGTCATCCTCGCCGACGACATGGGGATCGGCGACGTCTCCCACAACGGCGGCAAGGCGCCGACTCCCCACCTCGACCGGTTGGCGAAGGAAGGCATGCGCTTCACCGACGGTCACAGCGCGTCGTCCGTCTGCACCCCCACCCGCTACGCGCTGGTCACCGGCCGCTACAACTGGCGCTCGCCGCTGAAGAAGGGGGTGCTGGGAGGCCCCAGCCCGACCCTGATCCGGAACGGCGAAACCACCATCGCCGCCTTTCTTGGAAAGCACGGCTACCACTCGACCGTCATCGGCAAATGGCACCTCGGCCTCGACTGGGCAAAGCTCCCGAAGAAGGGCGAGGCCGCCGAAGGCCCGACCAAGGGTGCCGGCTGGGACATCGACTTCTCCAAGAAGGCCTCCAACGGCCCGACCGACCTCGGTTTCAGCGAGGACTTTCTGTTTCCCGCCTCGCTCGACATGGCGCCCTACGTCTATCTCCGCAACGACGAGGTGATCGAGCAGCCGACCATCTCCGCCACCTTCTGGAGCAACCGCTGGGGTCCCGCCGTGAAAGGCATGGAACCCGAGCAGTGCCTCCCCGACTTCGCCCGCGAGGCCCGCGCCTTCATCGGAGGCGCCGCCGAAGCCGGAAAACCCTTCTTCCTCTACCTCCCGCTCACATCGCCCCACACACCCATCACCCCGTCCGAGCGATTCCAGGGGAAGTCGCATCTCGGCCCCTACGGCGACTTCCTGATGGAGACCGACTGGGTCGTCGGCGAGGTGATGACCGAACTGGATGAACGCAAGCTCGCCGAGGACACGCTGCTCATCTTCACCACCGACAACGGCTGCTCGCCGCAGGCGAAGTTCGAGGACCTCGCGAAGCACGACCATCACCCGAGCGGAAACCTCCGCGGCCACAAGGCCGACATTTATGAGGGGGGCCACCGCGTGCCCTTCCTGGTCCGCTGGCCCGGCAAGGTCGCCGCGACGTCGACCAGCGATCGCACCATCTGCCAAACCGACATCTTCGCCACCGTCGCCGAAGCCATCTCGCAGCCGCTCGGAGAAGCCGATGCGCCCGATTCCGTGTCATTTCTCCCGACGCTTACCGGGGCCGATCAGCAGGCCCGCCCCGCCACCGTCCATCACTCGATCAACGGCTCCTTCGCCATCCGCAAGGGCCCCTGGAAGCTCTGCCTCTGCCCGGGATCCGGCGGCTGGTCGGATCCGAAGCCGAATCAAGCGTGGAAGAACAAGGAGTTGCCACGGGTGCAGCTGTTCGAGCTGACCGAAGACCTCGGCGAAACGAAGAACCTGGAAGCGGAACACCCCGACAAGGTCGAGGAACTGGTGCAGGAGCTCGTCACCCTCATCAACAATGGCCGCACCACCCCCGGCCCGAACCAAGCCAATCATGGCCAGATCCCCTTTCATCCAGGACTGCTTGAGCGCTTCCCCGCCCTCGCCAAATCCGAGGAGGTCAAAGCGCAATGATCACAGGCGTGGGTGGTCCCGACAAGCTGGACGCCGGAGGCGTCGCATGACGGTAGCCGGTGGTTGAGCGAGGAACGAGCGACACCACCGGATTCCCGCCCGCCGGAAAACCGCATGCTGGAGGCATGCCATGGGACCCGGAAATGCCTGCCCTTGGGACTCGAAGCGCCCCCACCATGGCACCCCTCCCGGGGTGCAACTCTACTTTCGACGAATCCGGGGGTGGTCGTCCGCTGCGCGGACTCGACCCCCGGCTGCCATCATGCGACGCCTCCGGCGTCGGCCTCACGTCACCCACGCGAGACAATCACCTGCGACCGATCCACGGGTCCTTCCGACGACACGGTGTCGATGCCCGACTTGCGCACCTCCCGGCCCCCATCAATGATCCACCGCCATGGAAAGTCTCGAGCTGACCCTTACCCGCAGCCGGATCGCGCTGCTGGTCTGCTTCGCGGCCTCGATCATCCTGCTCATTCCCGCCCACCAATTCGTGCTCGGCGGGCTCTTCTTCGTCGCCACGGTCGTGCTGCTGGCGAGGGACCCGGAAAAGCGCCTGCGGCTGCGTCTGGGCGTGCTGCTCGGCTGCGTCCTGCTGCTCGGCATCACCGACATCACACCCGACCTTTCCAACGAGAACTTCATCCGACTCGGCATCGTCTTCATGCTGGTCCTGATCGTTCCCCTGATCGTGCAGCGGTGGGACGACGCCAGGATCATCCGCTACCGCTTCAAGCCGCTGCGCTGGCGCAAGGCGGACATCATCTACACCATTCTCTCCGTCCCCCTCGCGTGGATGGTCCTGCGCGGCTACGAGTGGGGCAACCTCGCACTCTTTGACAACGAGCTGTTCCGCCAGTGGAGCATGCCCGCCGAGGCCGACGACAGCGAAATCCGGCGGCTGTTCATCGGGATCAATCTCGTCGGCATCTGGGATGAGTTGTTCTTCATCAACACCGGCTACGCCCTGCTCCGGAGCCTGTTCTCCTACCGCGTCGCCAATGCCCTGCAGGCCGTGCTCTACACCGCCGTGCTCTACGACATGGCCTTCGTCGGCCTCGGTGTGGCAGTGGTCTATCTCTTCGCCCTCACCCAGGGCGCGATGTACGAAAAATCCGAGGGGCTGCTGTGGGTCCTCATCGTCCACCTCGTCGTCGACTACTTCCTCGTCGCCTTCATCGTCCAGACCTACTACCCGACCTACGGGATGGACTTCCTGTGGCGGAAGGGTTTCTGAGAAAAAGCCCCTTTGGGGCTCTCACCGAGGCGGTGGTGAACCCGCCGGCCCGAGCTCGCCATGACAGCTCCAGCACTGGGCGAAGGTGCCCGGCGATTCCTCGCCACAGGCCGGGCACTTCACCAGTTCGTCGGGATTTCCCGACGGTGCCTCCTCGAACTCCCGGATCAGCTCCAGCGCCCGCTGGTGGTCGCCTTCATCCATGATGCACAGGGCCGGCGAGAAGACCGGCAGGGTCGGCTCGGTCACCGAGACATGCTCGTTGCGGATGAAGGTCCGGATCCCTGCCGCTTCAAGCATCTGGCTCAAGGGGGCAATGCGAATCAGGTCCGGCTCGCGGAGAATCTCAATCATCGGTGAAGACCATCGATCATTTCCCGGGCTCGACAAGAAGGACCTCGTCAGAGCCGGACCTCGTAGGTCTTCCGGGCGGTGAGACCGGAGTCGGGCCGGCGATCCAGTCTCGAGCGGCGATGGATGCCGCAGAGCAGGCCCACGGAAGCCAGCGTGAAGACCAGGTTGGTGCCACCGTAGCTGACGAAGGGCAGCGGCAGACCGGTATTGGGCAGCACCGCCGTGGTCACGGCGATGTTGATCATCGCCGGCACCACGATCACGGCGGTCAGACCGATCGCGAGGCATCGGTTGAAGACGTTCGAGGCATTCAGCGCGATGCCGATGCCGGCCACGGCGATGACGACGTAGCAGAGCACCGTCGCGAGCGTGCCATAGAGTCCGAGTTCCTCGCCGATGTTGGGAAAGATGAAGTCGGTGTGGGCATAGGGCATGTGGCCGAACTTCTCGAAGCCGTTGCCCAGCCCCTGCCCTTTCGTTCCGCCGTTGCCGAAGGCAAGCAGCGCCCGCCACTGCTGCAGGCCCTTGTGCATCTGGTGATAGGGATCCTCCAGATTCAACCACGCCTCGATGCGGCTCCAGCGGTTCTCGTTCGCGCGGACGAGCAGGTAGAACCCGGTCGCTCCGGCGAGGACGGTCGGAATCAGATAGATCAGGCGCACGCCGGCGGTGAAGAGGACCGCAAAGCCGGCCGCACCAAGACCGACGGCCGTGCCCATGTCGGTCTCGAAGAGAATCAGCGCGAAGGGCACTCCCAGCAGGATCCCGGGCACGACGAAGCCTTTCCAGAAGGTCGGGATCTCGGTCTGCCAGCGCGCAAACCACCCGGCGAGGCCGATCATCGTCAGGGCCTTGGCCACCTCGGACGGCTGGAAGCGGTTGACCACCGGAAAGTGGATCCAGCGCCGCTCGCCATTGATATCCGCCGCGACCCCGGGCACGTAGCACAATGCCAGCAGCAGGCAGCCGGCCAGCAGCAGCCACGGCCAGATCTTGCGCAGGTGGTCGGGATTCAGCGTGGCGAGGAAGAACGCGCCGACGACCCCCGCCACCGCCATCCAACTCTGCCGCACGAAGAAGTAGTAGGGTTCCTCCGCCCCCTTCACCCAGGCACTGGTGCTCGCCAGCATCACCAGACCCAGCGCCACCAGCGCCGCCACGGCGGTGCAGAGAGCCAGGTTCAGGTAACGGGTCACGGTCGAGGTTCAGAGTTCAGAGTTCAGAGTTCAGCATTTCAGCTCTTACTCAGGGAAGCTTCAGGTCCATGCCGACGCGCAGGCGCTTCGGATCATCAATACCGTTCAGGGCCATGAGTTTATCAACCGAGGTGCCGTGTTTCTGGGCGATCGCCCAGAAGGTGTCGCCGGGCTTGACCTTGTAGCCCCCGGTAGAAGTCGTGCTGTCCGGAACGTCCTCGCCCGCCGCCCGGGCATCGACCTGGCGCGCGGCATCGGTGACGACCAGTCCGGCTGCCGGAGGCGCGGACGACCCGGTCTCCTGCACGACCGGTGCCACCGGCTCGACGCGGGTCGGCTGCCCACCGGCACGGATCTCGGCAAATTCCGCCGGCTCGACCGCGGTGATGGTCTTCGGCGGGATGCGCAGGTAGCGGCCCTGGCGCAGCGGAATGTTGTCATTGGCCGAACGAAGCTCGGTTTCGTCGATGCCGAAGCGTGAGGCGATGCCTTCATAGGTGTCTCCCGTGCCAACGGTGTAGAGCGAGTCGCCGGAGCGGATCTTCGGCAGGTCGGGCTCATCGGCCACTACGGCGAGAGCCGCCGGCTGGACCGGCTTGGCGGCGGGCTTCTGGATCATCTTGTCGTTCTCCCCCTCGAGCCAGTGGCTGTGGAAGAAGATGCCGGCGATCGCCACCACATGGATGGCAAGGATGACGATCAGGGCACGGGCGATGCCGAGGTTCGGCACGTCGCCCTCGAAATCCGCGCTACTCGCGGTGGTGGCGGCACGATGCCGCTTGTTCCTCTTCCTCGCGACGTTCGCGAAGAGCGTGGTCAGCCCCCTTTTGCGGGCCGAGCGTCGTTTCACGGTCAGGCGTTGTGTTCTCATGATTTCAGGGTGGTTAAAGGAGTTCCTTGACGAGTCTGCAGAAAGTGTCGCCGCGTTCCTCGTAGCCTCCAAACTGGTCGAAGGACGAGGTGCCGGGCGAAAAAAGAACGGTGCCGCCGCGAACGGCGCGGCCGCGGGCGGCGGGAACGGCGTCGGCAAGCGTCGGCACGCATTCGGTCGACACCGCCGAACCGAGGGTCTCGGCAAGCGCCGCCCCGATCTGGCCGAAGGTCACCACCGCCTGCACGCGCTCGCGCAGCATCGGCAGCAGCGGCGTGTAGTCGAGTCCCTTCTCCTTGCCGCCGGCGATCAGGACGAGCGGACGGTCCTGCGAGCGGAGCGCACTCTCCAGCGCGTGCAGGTTCGTCGCCTTCGAGTCGTTGAGCCACTCGACGCCGTCGAGCGTGCGAACCAGCTCGCACCGGTGCCTCGGGGGCGCGTAGCCGTGGAAGGCACGCACCACCGCATCACGATCGGCACCCGCGGCAAGCCCCGCCGCGATCGCCGCCATGGCGTTCTCGGCGTTGTGCATGCCCCGCAGGTGCGTGCCCTCGTGCAGATCCAGAATTTCCTCGCCGCGATGGAGGATGCGCCGGCCATCCGAGAACCAATCCGCATCGCCGGATTCGGTCGAGAAGGTCACCACCTCCGCCGCCAGTTCCGGAAGCGGCTCGCCATGGCGCACCACGGCCAGGTCTCCGGCCCGCTGGTTTTCAAAGATGCGCAGTTTCGCCGCGCGGTAGTCCTCGACGGTTTCGTAGCGGTCCATGTGGTCCGGCGCGAAGTTCAACCACACCGCCACGTCGGGCCGGAACGAGGCGACGGTCTCGAGTTGGAAGGAACTGGCCTCGAGCGAAAGCACCTCCGGTACCGGGTCGCGCATCACCACCTCGCAGACCGGCGTGCCGTAGTTGCCGCAGGCCACGGTGGTGAAACCGGAGGCCTTCACGACCCGTTCGACGAGCTCGGTGGTGGTCGTCTTGCCGTTGGTTCCGGTGATCGCAATGATACGGCCTTCATAGTAGCGGCTCGCCAGCTCGATCTCGCCGATGGTTTCGCCCGCCACCCTCGAAAAGGCCGCCACCAGCTTGCCGAAGGTCGGCACCCCGGGGCTGACGACGAGCAGATCACCCGGCTCCGCCGATTCGGGCGTGGTGCCGGGGTGAAGGGTCGCGCCCTCGACCGGCACATCGATGCTCTCGCGGCCGTCGAACACGTGCACGTCCGCCCCCTCGCGCAGGGCGAGCGCCGCCGCGGCCCGGCCGCTGGAGCCGGCACCGAGGATGTTCACGCGTTTTCCGGAGAGGGTCATCAGACGACTTTGAGAAGGGCGAGGCCGAAGAGGGCGAGCATGATCGAGATGATCCAGAAGCGGATGATCACCTGGCTTTCATGCCAGCCACGCAGCTCGAAATGATGGTGAATCGGCGCCATCGCGAAGATCCGCTTGCGGCGCAGCTTGAAGCTGCCGACCTGGAGCATCACCGAGAGAGCTTCCATGACGAAGACGCCGCCGATGATCACCAGCAGCAGCTCCTGCTTGACGCAGATGGCCGCCGTGCCGAGCGCGCCGCCGATGGCCAGCGAACCGGTGTCCCCCATGAAGACCTTGGCCGGATGGCAGTTGTACCAGAGGAATCCGAATCCGGCACCGGCCAGCGCCATCAGGAACACCGCGAGCTCGCCGACGAATCGATTGTAGGGAATCGTCAGGTAATCGGTGGCCATGAACATGTGACCCGCAAGATAGGCGAGGATGCCGTAGGCGAGCGAAACGGTGATCGTGCACCCGGTCGCGAGCCCGTCGAGCCCGTCGGTGAGGTTCACGGCATTCGAGCAGCCGATGATTATCGCCACGAAGAACGGGATGATGAGCCAGTGGATGTCGATGATCGGCGCCTTGATCAGGGGGAAGGTCACCTCACTGATCCGCAGCGGGAGCTCGCCGAGACGGAAGCCCGGCGCCGTCTTCGGGTCGGCCATCTCCGCCATGGTCGCACCGAAACCCGAGATCTCGGGCTTGAAGAAGATGAAGCACGACGCGACCAGCGCGATCAGGAACTGCCAGAAAAGCTTGGCCCGCGCGCTGATGCCGTCGGAGTTCCTAGCCTTGACCTTGGCGTAGTCGTCGCAGAAGCCGAGCAGTCCCATGGCCCCCATCGTGCAGGCACAGACGGCGACGAAGGGATTCAACGGCCGCGCGCAGACCAGCACGGTGATCAGCACCGAACCGAGGATGAGCACCCCGCCCATGGTCGGGGTTCCCACCTTGCCGCCGTGGAGCTCGGCGAGCTTGTGTACTTCGTCGGCCGTGCGGATCGGCTGGCCGACCTTCAGCGAGATCAGCCGGCGGATGACACGCGGGCCGGCGATCACGCTGAGCACGAAGGCCAGGAGGCAGCCGAAAGCCGCGCGGAAGGTGATGTACTTCAGCAGGTTGAGGAAGCTGAAGGTATGGGCCCAGCCCTCCACATTGGCCTGGTTCTCGGCCTTGAAGGCTTCATGCCACCATTCGTAAATCCAGTAGAGCATCAGTCTTGGGGAGGAAAGGCCTGGTTCATCACTTGTTCCATGGCGGCGCTGCGGCTCGCCTTGAAGAGCACGGCGTCACCCGGCCTCGTGCGACGCGCAATCTCGGTGGCCGCTTCCGCGGGGTCGGCGATCAGATCGGCATTCGCGCCTTCGGCGATACCTGCGGCAGCCTCGCCGACGGCAATCACGATCACCCCGGCCTCGGCGGCGAGCCGGCCGACATCGCGATGGGCGGCGGGGCCGTGGGAACCGAGTTCGCCCATCGGCCCGAGCACCGCGTAGCGATGCCCGCCGTTCGGAAGCGGCGTTTCGGCCAGGGTCTCGATTGCCGCGGCCATCGACTCGGGGTTGGCGTTGTAGGTGTCGTCGAAAACGATGACCCCGCCCGACTCATACTGGCGCAGGCGGCCACTGGTCAGGGAGGCGGACGACAGACCGGCGGCGATTTCCTCCGCATCCATGCCAAGCACCCATCCGCAGCCGGCGGCGAGCAGGGAGTTCTTCACCATGTGGCGTCCGAGGACCGGAAGGTCGACCTCCGCGGCCGAGTCATCCTCGATCACCAGGGTGAAACGGGTGCGGCCGTCGGCCTGCGCCAGGTTCTCGGCACGGATCAACCCCCGACCGTTCCCGACCGGCACCACGCGGGCCTTGGTACGGGATCTGAAGTAGTCGAAGAAATCACAGCCGGCCGGCACAAAGAGGGTGCCATCTCCGGGCAACGCCCGCGCCAGCGCCCCCTTTTCCTCGGCGATGGCCTCGCGGCTGCCGAGGTTCTCGATGTGAGCGGTGCCGATGTTGGTGATGATGCCGAAGCGCGGCATCGCAATCTCGCACAGTGGCGCAATCTCACCGGCATGGTTCATCCCCATCTCGACCACGGCCGCCGTGTGCGAATCGTCGATCGAAAGCACGGTCAGCGGCACCCCGATGTGGTTGTTGAGGTTCCCCTTCGTCGCCAGGACCGGTCCGCGGCGGGAAAGGACCGCCCGGGCGAAGTCCTTGGTGCTGGTCTTGCCGTTTGAGCCGGTGATGCCGAGCACCGGCAGGTCGAGACGGTGGCGATGCCAGTGCGCCAGGCGCTGGAGGGCCAGCAGCCCGTCGGCCACCTGCACCACCGCCGCACTTGCGGGCATCTCACCTTCCCAGCGTTCCACCAGCAGGACCGAGGCTCCGGCGGCCGCCGCTGAGGCGGCGAACTGGTTGCCATCGAAACGCTCCCCGCGCAGGGCGACGAAGAGGTCACCCGGCTGGATCGTGCGGGTATCGGTCGAGACCCCGGAAACCGTGCACGACGGATCCCCGCCGACAAGCGATCCGCCGGTGACCTGTGACAGGGTTGCCGCGTCCACCAGGTTCATGAGCGACTCCTCCTTTCCGGATCCGGACGCTCCTCGAGCGCGATGCGGGCCTGATTGCGGTCGTCGAAGTCGATGGTCCGGTCAGCGAACTGCTGATAGGTCTCGTGGCCCTTGCCGGCGATCAGCACGATGTCTCCCGGTCCGGCCGCGTGGATCGCGATGCGGATCGCCTCGGCACGGTCGGTGACACTGCGATGGCGCGCGCCTCCCATGCCGGCTTCGATTTCACGAATGATGGCCTCGGGATCCTCGCTGCGCGGATTGTCGGAGGTGATCACGCAGGCGTCGCTGTGGCGTGCCGCCGCCTTGGCCATCAGCGGGCGCTTGCCGCGGTCCCGGTCCCCGCCGCAGCCGAAGACGGTCAGCAACCGGCGCGGCTCAAGTTCCTTGAGCGTGCGGCAGGCATGCTCCAACGCGTCCGGCGTGTGGGCATAATCGACGAACACCGTGATCCGGTCGCGGGTGCCGCAGTTCTCCATGCGGCCCGGCACCTGGGGCGCGTCGGCGACCGCGGCGACCGCCGCCCGCATCGAAATTCCCATCGCCCGCGCCGCACCGAGCGTCGCCAGCACGTTGAGCACGTTGAAGCGCCCGATCAGCGGCGCCCGCACCAAATAGCTGCGACCCTTGGCCTCGAGCTTGAACTCCAGACCGCGGGCCGACTGCCGGAAATCGATCGCCCGCAGGTCGTTGTGCAGGCCGAAGCCGAAGCGCACCACCGGCATCCGGCCCTCGAGCCGCTCGGCGAGCTCCACGCCCCGCGGGTCGTCGCCGTTGATCACCGCCACGGGCTTCTTGCCGCGGGGATTCGCCGCGGTGGCCTCGAACCACGAGAACTTCGCCTCGGCATAGGCCTCCATGGTGCCGTGATAGTCGAGGTGGTCCTGCGAGAGATTGGTGAAGACCAGCGCGTCAAAGGCCAGATCGGCAACCCGCTTCTGGTCGATGCCGTGGGACGACACCTCGAGCGCCGCCCCGCGACAGCCGTTGTCGAGCATGCGGCGGACGATTCCCTGCAAGGCGACCGCATCGGGCGTCGTGTGGCTCGCCTCGACATGCCGTTCACCGTCGTCGATGGTCACGGTGCCGAGCATTCCCGCGCGGTGCCACTCGGACTTCATCAGGTGATGGAGGAGGAAGACGGTCGTCGTCTTGCCGTTGGTCCCGGTGACCCCGGCCATCTTCAGATCGGCGGAGGGGTCGCCCTCGAATGCGGCGGCGAGCGCGGAAAGGGCCGCGCGCACATCGGCGACCTGGATCCACACCACACCGGTCGGATCTCCCGTTTCCCGGGCGGCGTCGCTCACCACCACCACCGCCCCGGCATCGACGGCCGGACGAATGAAGCGCCGACCATCCACGCTGCCGCCGCGGATGGCGACGAAGATCGAGCCCTTCTCCGCCGAACGCGAGTCGGCGGTCACCGACGTCACCTCGACCCCGGGGTCGCCATCGACCAACGGACGCTGCAGCCGGGGAATGAGATCGCGCAGGGTCATGGCTCGTGGGTGCCGGCCAGCGACGACTCCTCGTCGTCCTCCTCCAGCGGTTCGGTGGGGGTCAGGTTCAAATGGGTCGCGATGCGTCCGGCGATTTTCGAGAAGATCGGAGCGGCCACCGTTCCTCCGAAGCGGGAGACCTCCTCCGTGAGCGGATCGTCCACCACCACCAGGCAGACGAACCTGGGGTCCTGCGCGGGCATCATGCCGGCGAAGGACACCGTGTAGTGACCATGCTGGTAGTGCCCGTCGACGATCCGGATCGCGGTTCCGGTCTTGCCCGCAACCTTGAACCCGGGGACCGCCGCACGAGTGGCGGTGCCGCCCTCCTCGGTCACCGTCGTCAAGGCCTCGCGAAGCTGCTCGGCCACACTCTCCTTGATGACCCTCCGCTCGACTTCCGGCTTGAAGCGCTCGATGACCGTGCCGTCGCTCGCCACGATCGAGCGGACCACCCGGGGGCGGATCCACTCACCCCCGTTGGCGATCACGCTGTATCCGGCGGCGACCTGCAGGGGCGTCACGTTCAGCGCGTAGCCGTACGACGCCCGGCTGAAATCGACCAGGTTGTTGGTGTTGCGGACGATGCCCGCGGATTCACCGCTGAGGAGGATGCCGGTCTCCTCGCCGAACCCGAAGTCCTCGGCGTAACGGAAGAACCGCCCGGTGCCGAGCTGGCGGGCGACCTTGAAGGCGCCGATGTTGCTCGACTTCTTGAGCACGTCGGAAACCGAAAGCATGCCGTAGGGGTGGTGGTCGGGAATCCTCAAGCTTCCCTCCACGTAGTGTCCCCACTCGCAGTCGATCAAGGTCAGCGGTGACACCAGCCCCTCGTTCAGAGCCCCGGCCACCCCGATCACCTTGAAAGTACTACCAGGCTCGTAGATTCCCTGGAGCGCGTAGTTCATCGCCCCCTGCTCGAGGCCCTTCTTGAAGTTGAGATTGAAATGCGGGCGGTTCACCATCGCCAGCAGCTCGCCGTTGTCCGGGTCGAGCACGACCACGCAACCGCGCCCGCTGATGAACTCCTTGAGTCCGGCATCCAGCTCCTCCTCGACGATCGCCTGGATCCCCATGTCGAGGGTCAGGCGGACGTTCAGCCCGTGCACCGGCGGGACCATGCTGCCTTCCTCACCCGGCATCGGCAGCTTGAGGTGATCCCACACGCCGTCCTGCCCGCGCAGGTATTCCTCCATCGCGGCCTCGACCCCGAACTTTCCGACCTGGCGGAACACCGGCTTGCCTTTCGGGCCCTCGACCTCGGCCTCGCCGGTGTAGCCGATCACATGGGTGGCGAGCTCGGGCGAGGTGTACCAGCGGCGGATCGAATTCTCGAAACGCAGGCCCTTGAGATGGTTCTCCGCGATGAGCCGGCGCAGACGGTCGGCATCATCCTCGGGCAGGTCCTTGGCAATCGCGAAATAGAGCCGGCCCCGGGACATCGGCTCCTCGATCCGCTCCCGCAGATCGACCGTCCTCAGGCCCAGCGGCCGGGCCAGGGTCCGGACCACCTGGTCGAGGTGCCTGGCCACGATGATCTCGGGATCCTCCTCCTCGAGGATCATGCTGCGGTAGGCCTTGAGCTTCCTTTCCCGGGCCGCTTCATCGAGCCCGGCCCAGTCGTCCTCGGTCGAAGCCTCGCGATAAGCCAGGGCCCTCACCACCACGACCGGATCCTCGAGCAGCTTGGCATCCACCATCACGGTGCTCAGCGCGATGCTCTTGGCCAGCACCTCGTCGTGGCGATCGACGATCTTGCCACGGAAGCCCGGCAGGATCTCGCTGCGATCATAGGCCGCCCGGGCCCGCTCGGCATACTTCTTCCGGTCCCAGATCTGGATCTGGATCAGCCTTACCGAAAGCAAACTGAGCCCGGTCACCAGGACCGAGCACAGCAGCAGGCAGCGAAGCTGGAAGGCGCGCGACGACATGGGTCAGGGCCGCAGGGCGACCGGCGGATCTTCGGGCCGGGGAAGCGGATGAACCTTCTCGACGATGCCGTGGCCGACCGCCACCAGCGCCGAGTTGTAGAGTTCCAGCTGGAGGCGGATCTCGTAGCGGTCGAGCTCCCGTTCCTTCCTCACCTCGATCATCTGGATGTCGAGCTGGTGCTCCTCGATGCGCTCGCGGGTCTTGACGATTTCGCGCTCGGCCTTGATCTGGCCGTTGCGATAGATGGCGTGCATCGCACCGCCGAAGGTGCCGACGACGACCATCAGGATCAGCGCGACAAAGGCGGCGGTGTGAGGCTTGGATTCAGAAGAACGGCGGCGGTTCATGGTCGGGGAGTGTCGGGGTCCAGAAGCTCAGCGACCCGCAGTTTTGCACTGCGGGCCCGCGGGTTGACTCGGATTTCTGCGTCGCTGGGTGCGATCGCCTTGCGTTGGGGAAGCCGGAATGCCCAGCGGGGATTGGGTCGTGGCTCGGGCCACTCGGGCCGATCCAGCCATGGCTCCGATCGATCCCGCATGAATTGTTTGACCATCCGGTCTTCGAGGCTGTGAAAGGTGATGACCAGCAGACGTCCGCCGGGCCGGAGACAATCCACGGATCGCTCGAGCGCCTGCCGCAATGATTCCAGCTCATCGTTCACCGCGATCCGGATGGCCTGGAAGGTCCGCGTCGCCGGATGGGTGCGACCCCGGCGCCCGATCTCGCTCTCGATGCAGTCGGCCAGGTCGAGCGTCGTCTCGAAAGGACGCTCCTGACGACGGCGGGTGATCGCCGCCACGATCCGGCGTGTCTGCGGCTCCTCACCGAACTCGCGGAGGATCCGGGTGAGTTCGGCCTCCGGCCATTCGTTGACCACCTCGGCGGCGGTTCGTTCGACGGACGGCCCCATGCGCATGTCGAGCGGCCCGTCCTTCTGGAACGAGAAGCCGCGCTCCGGCGCGTCGAGCTGGTGAGACGACACCCCGAGGTCCAGGAGCAGACCATCGGCCTGCTCTCCCCCCTGGACCCCGGGGTTGTCTCGGAAATAGTCGGCGAAGTTGCCTTCCCACGTCCGGAAGCGCGCACCGAAACGACCGAGCCGCTCCCGCGCATGCGCCAGCGCCTCGGGATCGCGGTCGATCCCCAGCACCTCCGCGCCGGCTTCGAGGAATCGCTCGCTGTGACCGCCGCCGCCGAGGGTGCCGTCGATGATGAAGCGACCAGGACCGGCCGCCATCCATTCGCAGGTCTCCCCGGGCAGCACCGGCACATGATAGCGGTCTCCCTTTTCTGAAAGCCCCGACCGAGGCTCCGCAAACCAGCCATGGAAACCGGAGCGCAAGGTCGTCTGTTGTCCCCCACGCGGCGATGTCCCGAAAGCCGCGCGGAGTCCTGTGTTGAAAATCGATGCGCCCCGTGCCGCAAACCAGCCATGGAAACCGGCACGGAGACGCAGTTTGATCGGCGAAAGGAGCGCTGTCCCGATTTGCTCCCTCCGCTCAGCCTGGAAAAGCCCCGGTCGACGCCCCGCAAACCAGCCATGGAAACCGGAGCGTGCGACCGTCTGATGTTCCCCGTGCCGCGATGTCCCGAAAGCGGCGCGGGGTCCTTTGTTGAAATCCGATGCTGCGTCCCGTGCCGTAAACCAGCCATGGAAACCGGCACGGGAACGCAGTTTGATCGGCGAAAGGAGTACTGTCCCGAGAAACTCCTTCCGCTCAGCCTGGAAAAACAGCGGTCGCCGCTCCGCAAACCAGCCATGGAAACCGGAGCGGACAACCGTTTGTAGCGTGGCGCGGAGCACTGTCCCGAATGCTCCGAACCTCGTGGAAAAAACGCCCAACCCCGACACCGGCGCGATCGCGGCGGTGGGTGCCACCGGATGCGTGGATCCGGATGCCGGGGTTGGTGGGGCGAACAGCATGTCGTCGTTCGTTTGGGTGTAAATTCGTGGGATCAGAGAACGCCGAGTTCGTCGTCGTCCATGTTGAGGTCGGCCTCAACGATGCGCCGGAAGCTGTCTTCCGAGCAGATGATGTAGTAGCTGTCGCGGCCGGCGACCTTGACCGGTCCGTCCGCCTTCAGGCCGATGTCCTCGGCCCAGTCCTTGGGGACGCTCAGCTTCCCCTGGCTGCTGATCGATGCCTCCTTCGAGGTCATCCGCAGCGCACCGGCCAGCCGGGTCTTCTTGGCGCGCGGCATGTCGGCTTCGTCGATCTGGCGGAACTTGTCCTCGAAGGCCGCCACGCTGAACACCTTCACCACCCGCTCCTCATGCTCCTTGGAAACCTGAAGCCGCACCGGCTCGTCCCCGTCGGGACGGAAAGCCACCGGGACGGAAACCCGAAACTTCGGGTCCATCTTGTAGTCGTGGTGACTCTCGTAAATTTTGCCTTGGGCGGACATTGCGGTGCGTCAGTGCGCTGACGTGCCTCGAACTACACCAAAGTACACCCTTATGCGCAAGAGAAATTGAAGTTTTCTTAGTCTTCCTGTTTAATCACTTAAAATCAATGGGTTAACAAGTTTATTGGGGTGTCCTCCGAGAAGATTCTTTAAGATTTTTAAGGCCAAAACGCTCTGATTTTTGAAATTCATGGTGCCTTGAGAGCCCATTTTCGCCATTTTCTCAATCACCTGGTGTACTTTTGAAAGGGCGAGTGTACGGCGGGGTACGATTGGCCTGACTGGCCGGCACTTCTGACGCGTGAGAGATGCATCCGACCGCAGGGCGGGTCCGGACGCCACACTTCAACGGGAAGAACCCCGGATGCAAGAATCGCCCCCCTACCCGGTCCGGACCCCGGGTGACTTCCGGGGCGGATTCCTGCGGTGGCCTGTGGCGGGGTCATCCGCGAGAGCGGGACGCGCCCCCTCCCCGCTCTCGCTTCCGTGGAAGCCGTCAGGTCCACCCACTTCGCGAGAATTCGCGCAGAGTTGACGAGGGAGCGCGGAGCGCCGTGCGGGCGGGATCATCGACAGTGCGAGGCATACTGCCATGCAACAGCGCGTCCTCGATTCCCTCCACCACTGGTTCCTGAATCCCACCCTTTTGGGCTCTCCGTATGTTCTCGTGGATACCGGGGCCACGCCGATTCAGGGCTGCGCCCGGAAGGTTGTGGACCTGCTCAACGAGTTCGACGACGCCGACGACGCCCGCTGGGTCCACATCAATGCCGAGATCGTTCGGGCCGTTTCGTCCAGCAAGGAATATCGGCGCATGCTCGGCATCGACGAGCAGGAACCCTCCTGCGAACCCACCAGCACCTGCGGCATCCGCCGCGTTCTTTCCGCCTTCGCCAAGCGCGGTCGCTTCGTCGTCAACCACCCCGAAGCCACCCGTGTCCTCACCACCGATCCGAAGGGCTTTCGTGCGGCGATCGGCAGCCCGCTGGCGGGCATCGAACCCTTCCACTTGATCCTCAATCCAAATTGCTTCCCGCCGCAGTGCCTCGCCTCGCTGATCGCGGATTCCTACCTCGAATGGGCCGCCACCTCCTGCGCCGCCTGATCGACTCCGCATATTCTCTGATAAAATCCGCACAATCCCCGTCAAAACACGCGGGGACTCCCTTCCCCCTATCCGCTTCCCTCCGCGCAACCGAATGAACGTCCTCGCCCTGACCATTCTTGTCAGCACCTGCCTCGCCGGCATCTTCATCTTCTGCTTCATCGGCGAACTCCGACGTTCCCGCCACTCCTCTCCGGAGCGCGACTCGCTGCTGCCTTTCAGCGACGACGACTCGGACGATCCCTCCTCCTGATTCCTTTTCCAAAAGACCTCGATTCCCATGAGCACACCCGCCACGCAAACCGCGACCATCCAGTACGACGACAAGACCGTCCGGCAATTCATGTTCTTCTCCGTCCTCTGGGGACTGGTCGGCATGCTCGTCGGCGTCATCTGCGCCACCCAGCTCTCGTGGTGGCAGATGAACGGCAAGTTTCTCGAAGCCATCAGCTTCGGCGCGATCCAGGCCGACGGCATTTCCTGGCTCACCTTCGGGCGCCTCCGTCCGCTGCACACCAATGCGGTCATCTTCGCCTTCGTCGGCAACATGATGTTCGCCGGGGTCTACTACTCGACCCAGCGACTGTGCAAGGTGCGCACCGCCTCCGACCTGCTGTCGAAGATCCACATGTGGGGCTGGCAACTGATCATCGTCTCGGCGGCCATCACCCTTCCCGCCGGTCTCACCCGCGGAAAGGAATACGCCGAGCTCATTTGGCCGATCAACATCGCCGTTGCCCTGATCTGGGTCATCTTCGCGATCAACTTCTTCTGGACGCTGGCCAAGCGCAACGAACCGAGCATCTACGTCGCCCTCTGGTTCTACATCGCGACCATCGTCACCGTGGCGATGCTCTACATCGTCAATCACCTCTCGCTGCCCACCTCCCTGACCCACTCCTACCCGATCTTCGGCGGACTCCAGGACGCGCTGGTCCAGTGGTGGTACGGCCACAACGCCGTCGCCTTCTTCCTCACGACCCCGATCCTCGGGATCATGTACTATTTCCTGCCGAAGGCGGCCAACCGCCCGGTTTACAGCTACCGCCTCTCCATCATCCACTTCTGGTCGCTGGTCTTCATCTACATCTGGGCCGGCCCGCACCACCTGCTCAACACCTCCCTGCCGCGCTGGCTGCAGATGCTCGGCATGCTTTTCTCGCTGATGCTCTGGGCTCCCTCATGGGGCGGCATGCTCAACGGACTGCTCACCCTGCGCGGCGCGTGGAACAAGCTCCGCACCGACCCGGTGATCAAGTTCTTCGCCGCCGGCGTGACCTTCTATGGGATGGCCACCTTCGAGGGCCCGCTGCTCTCGATCCGCGCGGTGAACCAGCTCTCCCACTACACCGACTGGACCATCGGCCACGTCCACTCCGGCGCCCTCGGCTGGAACGGCTTCATGGCCGCCGGCATGTTCTACTGGCTCGCGCCGCGCCTGTGGAAAACCAAGCTCTGGTCGGTCAGCCTGGCCAACATGCACTTCTGGATCGGGACGGTGGGCATCCTGCTCTACGTCGCCGCGATGTGGACGGCC
The DNA here is from genome assembly GCF_044385805.1 of Haloferula sp. A504. NCBI lineage: Bacteria > Pseudomonadati > Verrucomicrobiota > Verrucomicrobiia > Verrucomicrobiales > Verrucomicrobiaceae > Haloferula > Haloferula sp. A504. The sequence goes on along the minus strand of NZ_JBISBU010000012.1, from coordinate 97,253 downwards.
GGCGTGATGCAGGGCCTGATGCTCGGCGAGGTCGCGGAAGGCGGCACGACGCTGAAGTATGAGTTCGTCGAAACCCTCAAGGCCATCCAGCCGCAGTACATCCTCCGCTCCATCGGCGGCACGCTGTTCCTCGTCGGATTCGTCCTGTGCGCCATCAACCTGTGGAAGACCGCCCGCTCCGGCCAACCCCACGACGACACCGTCGAGGTTGCGGTCCCGGTCAAGAAACACGACACGATGACGGTCCGCGAGACCCTGATCAACGATCCCGTCGCCTACTCGATCCTCGGCTGCTTCACCCTCTGCCTGTGGTTCTTCCTGCCCCCGCACGCCAACATCGCGGCGCTGATCGTCACGGCCCTGCTCGCCGTCAAGGCCGTGCATGGCTTCCGCACCCGGGGCACCAAGTGGATCGACTGGCATGAACGCCTGCTCCACAACTACCTGCCCTTCACGCTGCTGGTCTTCATCGCGGTGGCGATCGGTGGCGCGGTGCAGATCATTCCCTCGCTCATCGTCAACCGCGACGAGAACGTCGAGGGCCGCCTGCAGGAACTCTACACGCCGCTGGAACTCGCCGGACGCGACATCTACGTCTCCGAAGGTTGCTACAACTGCCACTCGCAGATGATCCGGATGCTCATGCCGGATGTGATGCGCTACGGCCGTGCGGGCGAGAAGGACGACTTCTCGCACCTCGGCGAGTCCATCTACAACCACCCGTTCCAGTGGGGCTCCAAGCGCACCGGCCCGGACCTCGCCCGCGAGGGCGGTGATATCGTCGACGGCCACACCTACATGCGCTCGGGTGCCCGGGACAACGTCTGGCACTACAACCACTTCATGAACCCGCGCCAGACTTCGGAAGGCTCCAACATGCCGGCCTATCCGTGGCTGTTCGAGAAGAAGGCGGACCTCAAGGCACTGCCGACCAAGATCGCCAAACAACGACAACTCGGTGTTCCCTACCCGCCGATGAATCAACACGACATCATCGACAAGGCCCAATTCCAAGCGCTTGAGATCGGCAAGAGCCTGGCCAAGGCCAAGGTGCTGCAACCCGCCGGCCTCGAGATGGGCGAGGACGAGTTCGCCCAATACATTTCCGAGACCGAGGTGGTGGCGCTCATCGCCTACATGCAGAAGCTCGGCACCTACAAGATCGTCGAAAAGGACGGCCCACCGGAGGGCACCCCGCTCGATCCCGATTCCTATCGTGGGGTCACCGTGGCACCTGAAACCGGAGACACCGCCAACATCACCGATTAAGCCATGTCCGAAATGTTCAAACGCGTGGTCCACGAGGACTGGACGACCATCGTCCCGATCATCGCCTTCGGCCTCATGTTCGCCGTCTTCGTGGTCACCACCATCCGCGCCCTGCGTCTCAAGAAGTCTGAACGCGAGTATCTTGCCACCCTGCCCCTCAACGATTCCGACCGCTAAATCCCATGTCCGAAGAAAATTCCGAATCCGAAGTGAAGCGCGGCGCCTTTGCGAAAAAGAAAGGCGAGGTCATCCTGCGCGAGCACGAATACGACGGCATCCAGGAGTTCGACCAGAAACTCCCCAACTGGTGGCTCTTCACCTTCTACTTCGCCATCATCTGGTTCGTCGTCTACTGGGTGATCTACTACCACACCGATGCCTACAAGACGGACTCCGAGAAGATCGTCGAGAAGATGGAGGCCATCCAGGAGCGGAAGGAAGGGGAGTTGGCCGACGCCCTGGCGAGCATCAATGATCAGGTCCTCATCGAGAAATGGGCCACCGACCCGGAAATCGTGGCCACCGGCGAAGCAACCTACATGCAGGTCTGCATCGCCTGCCACGGCACGGGACTCGATGCCAAGATGGGCGACATCCCGCTCTCCGGCCGCCCGCTCAATGATGGCGAATGGCAGTACGGCAAGGCCCCGATGGCGATCTTCGAGATGATCAACAACGGCTCGCCCGAGGGCAGTGGCGGCTACAACGGCGTGCCCATGGTCGCCAAGGGTGGTGCGATGCTCACTCCCGAACAGGTCGCCCAACTGACCGCCTTCCTGATCTCGAAGAACCCCGACGACTACGCCGGCGCCACCTTCGATGAGAACGGCAAGCTCATCGAGTAGGGCCTTCGTTCCGCTTTGATTTGAATCGCCCGCGGTGCCGGAAGGTGCCGCGGGCTTTTTGCAAATCACCGGCCCGTCGGCAGCACCGGCTTCGGGCCTGATCCCGGGATCGAAAAAGGCGGCGCCCGGAGAACCGGGAGCCGCCTGGGAAAGTGAGCCTGAGGGATCAGCGGCGTCCGCCGTAGCCACCACGACCACCGCCGCCGCCACCGCGGTCTTCGCGGGGCTTGGCTTCGTTGACCTTGAGGTTGCGGCCACCGAACTCGGTGCCGTCGAGGGCCTTGATCGCATCCTCCATGGCGGACTTGCTGTCCATGGTGATGAACGCGAATCCACGGGGCCGACCGGTCTCGCGATCCTCGGGGAGGTGCGCGTCGGTGACGGTTCCGTACTGGGAGAACAGGTCTTCGAGTTCCTGCTTGGTCGTCTGAAACGACAGGTTGCCTACATACATTTTCATATTCATTCGGTGGTTCGCGCGCTGCGCCGTCGCATCGGACTGATCCCGGGAATCGGGTCGCTCGCGCACCACCGGATGCGGGCATCCATGGGATTGAACTTCAGGCCTTGATCGAGCCTGAAGCACGAACCAGAACAGCCCCATAACCCTCCGCAGGACTTCAAGCGATAAGATTCTCAGAAATTATTCCCGCCCAGCACCTTCTGCAGCCTCAGGCGGTTGTGACGCTGCAGGACGATGCAGGGGAGATTCGAAAGGGCGGCATACACCGGGAGCACCAGCGCCCACGGCCAGGGAGTCCAGGCGACGAAGGCGCTGATGACGATCCACTGGGCCCAGTGGGCCGCCTCACCGCGACAGGTCTCGATCCGGAAGACAGCCAGGTATTCAGGATCCCGGCCGCGCAGGCTGCGCTTGGCAAAGCCCCCGAACCAACCCGCCGCATCCGGCAGCAGGTGCTTCCACGCCTTCACCCGGAAGACCCGCTCGTGGAACCCGGTGGATTCCCCAGGCCACGCGCGGAACATCATGCTGTCGGGCCGGAACCAGCCGGCGGGCATCCTGGTGAACGCCCACGACAGCCCGAAGTGGGCGGCGGGAATGCCGGTGACGTTCAGGATCGCCACCCAGAAGTTGGAAAGCTCAAGCCACATCGCGCCCCTTCCATCGGGTAATGGCTCCGCGCCGCTGACGGATGATCGACCGGAACAACAGCCCCTGATAGAAAAGCAGGCCCACCGGGAACGCCAGCGCGCTCCACCAGGAAAAACCCCCGGCCTTTCGCATGAGCGGCAGCAGACCGATGGCCAGCACCAGATAGGCGAGACCCACCAGTGAACGATGCAGCCCCTCGGCCAGCGGCATCAACCCGGTCGACACCAGGTTGATCATCATCCCCGTGATCCAGGTCGAGGACAGCACGATGGCCCGGGGCGAAGACAACCCGGCCCCGGACGCGGACCCCTTGCTCCAGCTCTCGACCAATTGCCCGAAACCCGCGGGAAACATCCGCATGGCGATGGTGCCTCGCCCGACCCGGCAGATCCTCCGGATGCCCCGCTCCTCGAGTTGCTTCGAAAGGTGGAGGTTCTCGAGCACCGCCTTCCGCACCGCGGCATGACCGCCGACTTCACGATACAGGCCGCGCGGCAAGAGCAGGGTTTGACCGAAGAGCCCGATCCCCCGCGCCTCGTCGCCCTCCCAGGTCGAGGCCCCGATCCCACCGATCATCAGCAGGTTGAAGAACACGGAAAGCTCCTCGTAGGGACGCTCGATGCGGTGCCACGGACAGACCGACACCACCGTCCGTTCGTCCATCAGGGCCGCAAAACGCTCCAGCGCATCGGGCTCGGGTTCGACGTCGGCATCGAGGAAACACAGCCAATCGCCGCTCGCGGCATCGGCCCCTTGCTGGCAGGCCCAGGGCTTCCCGAACCATCCCTCCGGAAGCGGCTGTCCCTCGATCACCCGTGCCCCGGCGGCCCGGGCGATCTCCCCCGTGCGATCCTCGGATTGATCATCGACCACGAGGATTTCATGCGGAGCAAGCGACTGGGCATTCAGGGCCGGCAGCAGCTTGGACAGGTTCGACTCCTCGTCGCGGGCCGGGATGATCACCGAAACCTTCGGCACATCGTCGCGGCGGCCCGCCTTCGGCAGGCCGCGCATCCTGGCAAAAAGCAAGGCCGCCGACCCGAGCGCGACGAGCGTGCCGACCCACGCGGTAATCGCGATGGCCACACTCATCACCCGCCGTCGTGGGCGACCAGCCGGTCGCAGACCTTCTGGCCGCAGAGCACCGCCATCGGCATGCCGCCGCCGGGATTCACGCTGCCGCCGGTGAAGTAGAGATTCGCATACTTCTTGCTCCGTTTCGGCGCCTTGAACCCCTTGTTCTTCTTCCAGTCGCTCACCACTCCGTAGATCGAGCCCCGGTTGGAAAGATACATCTTCTCGATGTCCACCGGCGTGAGCATGTCGCGCACCACCGTGTGCTTGCGCAGGTCCGTGAGGCCCATCCGCTCGAGCTTCTCGAGCACCCGCTCGGCAAAGGCCTCGTAGTCGGACTCGGACAGCGGGCGTTCCGGATCGATGGGCGGGATGTGCGGCAGGATCTTGATGTTGTCGCAACCCTCCGGCGCCTTGCTCGGATCGGTGCGGGTCGGCGCCACGAGGTAGATGGTGGGATCGGGTGGCAGTTCGCCCTTCTGGAAGACGGTGTCGAAGTGGTTCGACTGGTCCTTCGAATAGAAGAAGTTGTGGTGCGCCAGCTGCGGGTAGATGCGGTCGGTGCCGAGATGCAGGACGATGCCCGAGCACGCCGGAGCGAACCGATCCAACTTCTTCATGAAGCGGTCGTCCTCCTTGAGCAGGTGCTTGTAGGCGGGGATCACCTCCATGTTGCAGACCACGTGGCCGGCGGAGAGCACGGAACCGTCGTCGAGCACCACCCCGGTGACGCGCTTGCCCTCCTTGGCGATCTCGCGGACCGGAGTATTCAGCCGGATCTTGATCCCGACATCCGCGGCAAGTCGTTCGAGTCCGCGGGCGAGTTCATACATGCCTCCCTTCACATACCAGAGCCCGTGGTCGAACTGGATGAGCGACATCATGTTCATGTAGCCGGGCGCATCCTTGGCCGACGAGCCGACATACTTGATGAAATACTCGAAGATCCATCGCAGGTGCTGGCTGCGGAAATGCCGGGCCACCGATTCCGACATCGAGTGCTTCCAGTCCATCCCGTTGAACAGGCCGAACAGCCCGTAGTGGCGGATCATCTCCCAGGTCGAGTCGAGGCCGGCGTCGAAGTAGCCCTCGTCGATGATCCGGTATTGGTTCCGCCCGTAGGCGAGGAAGCTCTGGAAATCCTTCCAGTGATCCTCGGCCCGTCCGTCGAGCTTGCCGAGTTCCTTGCGCATCTCTTCGGGATCCTCGAGCAGGTCGAGCACGAGTCCGTCCTCGAAGAAGTTCCGCCAGTGCGGGGTGACCGACGTCAACTCGACATAGTCGCTCATCTTCTTCCCGGCCCGCTGGAAGAGATCCTCGAAAATCTGCGGCAAGGTGAAGATCGAGGGACCCAGGTCGAAGGTGAAGCCGTCGATCTCCTGGACGTTCAGCTTTCCGCCGACCTGCGCGTTCTTCTCGACGATCTCGATCTCGTATCCCTTCGCGCGCAGCGAAATGGCTGCCGAAAGGCCTCCGAGGCCCGCCCCGATCACCACGATGTTCCCCTTGTCCGTCTTCATCAGATTTCTTCGGCAAGGGCGTGCTCCCTCGCGCCGACATGCTAGATTCGACGCATGTCGGAGGAACGCAAGACAGGAGATTGGGCCGCGCTGGCCTTGTCGACCCGGCGCCGTCAGCGGGCCCACTTCGACCGCGGGGCCACGCGTCCCCTGGACGCCCGTCTCGACACGCTGAAATCCCTGCTGGCGGCTCTCGAAAAACGCGAAAACGAGCTTCTCGACGCCCTCCGGGCGGACCTTGGCAAGCCCCCCGTCGAGGCCTGGCTCGCGGAGTTCCAGTTCCTCCGCTCCGATCTGCGCCTGGCCATCAAGAAGCTTCCCTCGTGGTCCAGACCCCGGCGGGCCGGACACCCCTTCTATTTCCTTCCGGCAAGCAGCCGCATCCACCGCGAGCCCTTCGGCACGGCGCTGATCATGGCGCCGTGGAACTACCCGCTCCAGCTCGCCCTGAGCCCCGCCATCGCCGCGATCGCCGCCGGGAACTGCGTGACGATCAAGCCCTCCGAACTCAGCCCCGCCACCTCGTCGCTGCTGTCGGGGCTGGTCGCCGAGGCCTGCGACCCGGCCCTGATGACCGTCGTCGAGGGCGAAGCCGAACTTGGTGCGGCGCTGCTCGACCAGCCGTGGGACATCTTCTTCTTCACCGGCGGCGAAACGGTCGGCACCAAGGTGGCCGCCGCCGCCGCCCGCCACCTCGCGCCCTGCGTCCTTGAGTTGGGCGGCAAGTGCCCGGCGGTGATCGATTCGACCGCCGACCTGAAGCTTGCCGCGGAGCGGATCGGCAACGGCAAGTTCCTCAATGCCGGCCAGACCTGCATCGCGCCGGACTTCGTCGCCGTGCCGGAGGATCGATACGACGAGTTCATCGAGCACCTCGACGGCTTCATGGCCAGTGCCTGCTCCTCGATGAAAAGCGACCTGGCACGTCTTCCCAACCGGCATCACTTCGACCGGGTGCGGGGCCTCGCGACCGGCGAGGTGAAAGCCTTCGGGGAGGACGATGAAGACGCCCTTCGACTGGCGCTGCGCCGCGTGCGGGTCGACTGGGATCATCCCGCGATGCAGGAGGAGGTGTTCGGTCCCCTGCTGCCCGTCCTGCCCTACTCCGACCGGGCGACTTTGGTTGACCGGCTCTCACAATTGCCCTCGCCCCTCGCGCTCTACATTTTCTCCGGCGACCGGGAGTTCTCCGACGAACTGATGGTCCGCGTGCGCTCGGGATCGGCCTGCATCAACGACGTGATGAAGCAGGCGCTCAATCACGAGCTGCCCTTCGGCGGCGTGGGGTCCAGTGGCCACGGGCGCTACCGCGGCCGGGCCGGCTTCGAAGCCTTCGGTCTCACCCGCCCGGTGATGCGGCGGCCGCAGTGGAAGGACCCCTTTTTCCAGCCTCCTCCGTACGGCAACCTGCTGGATCGACTCCGGCGATTTCTTCGCTAGCATCGCTGCATGAAATCCCCCCTGCTTCTCGCCCTCGCCTCCCTTTTTCTTTGCCAATGCGGCAACGTCGGCGGCGAACAAACGCTCCGCGGCTACAAGTTGGGAGTCATGAAGGGCGGTGCCGACGCCGCTGCCGGCCTGTCGTGCACCCCGTCCCGCTACGAGGCCGAGTATTCCGGCGGAGAGGCCGAAGACTTCGCCCGCGGCTACCGGAAGGGGTATGAGTGGGAGCGACGGTAAAATATCACGCCGCCCCGACTTACAGCCGGAGCGGCGGTGAGTTTCCGGAAGCATCTAACAGTGTTCTGAATGACTCGCCACCCCGGAGCCTGCTCCGTGACCCGTGTGAGAATCGCGAAAAAGGTGAACACCACCGGCGGAACGAGCATGCAGAGGTAGTAAAACAGGTATTGGCCCGTAAACGGGCGCACGTAGATCCAGGCCACGGCACCCTTGCCGAGTTTGGAGTCGTCGTAGTCGGGCTTCGACGCCCTGAAAGAGGCGAAGTCAATGTCCTCGTGGTTTTGGCGTAGGCTGGGCCTCGCCCGCAGCACTCGGCATCTTGCCGGAAGTTTCTTCGAGCATTGAACATGGCGGAAAACCATCTCCGTTTTCCCGGTCCATACTGACTGCCAGGGAATCCTCGGACCTCCGAAACTCGCCCCCCTCCGAGGTTCGTCACTTCGATTGCAACCGATGGCCGAATCTCACGAAAACGCCCCCTGTCGGATCTGATGGACCATCTGCCAGATGACGTCGGATTCGCCGTCCGTGATCAGTTTCAAGGGCGGGCGCTTGCCGAAAGCGGGGTTCGGGCGCTCAAGCCAGTCCCTGAGCGTGGCATCGTCGTCGGCCAGTTCGCGCAGCGCTTGGATCAAGCGGACCGTCTCCTTGATCGGACGGCGCACGGGCTGGGGAATGGTCAGGGCCTTCTCATAGGTCGCCAGCTTGCGTTCTGAAAAGTCGGCCATCTTCGCAAACAGCGGTCGGGGGATTCCCTGCGCCTGACGCCACTTCATCAGAGCCGGACCGCTCTCGACCCGCAGCTCCTTGTCGGTCGCTCTTCGCTTGATGGACATCGTGCTCATATCCTCAAGCTACGAGCATGCCTCGGGCGCGACAAGCGGAATCCTGCAATATTGCAGCTTTTCATCGAGGCCATTCCACCTCATTCAGCACCCTGACCCGCGAGCCTGCGCGCAGATTCTCCGGAAACACGATCAGGTTGGATCCGCCCCGAGCCGCGGCACTTCGGCACAGGAAGCCTTCGACTCCCCACTCGCCAAACGCCCATCCCCAGGCCTCGGTCATGGATTCTTGGCCCCTTAGGTTGTCCGCCCGCCAATCCGTTTCGATGATCGTCGCTTCCGAGAGTCGGAGCCGTTGACGAACCGACCCGTTCCGGAGATCCACCACATTCCGGAGCCTCACCTCCGCCGTCACGAAAACGAGAGGTGCGGCCCGCTCGTCGGGAAAGCCATAGTAGCGGTTCGCCGCCAGTGCTTCGGACAGTGCGGTCTCTGGCAAGAGCGAGGTGTAGGTTACCAGTCTTCCGCCGTGCAAAAGCCACCTGCCATCGGCAAACCTCGCCCCCATACCCGCGAACTGATCCGCAGTGCTGGTGTACTGCGGTTTCACAAAACGATAGACGCGACGTTCGACGCGGGTCTGAAGCGCCGCTCCACAGCTTCTGAGTCGGTCCAACAGTTTCCGGCGATCAGGAAAAAACTTCACGGTTCAGCGATCATCGAAGTTCAGTCCGGGCATCTCGTCGCGTACCCCGGCAAAGCGCAGACTCTCATGATGAAAAGAAAACGACACACCTCGGAACAGATTTTCAAGAAGCTGAGGGCCGCGAGTGCGGATCAAGCCCGCGGAGTGAGAATTGAGTAAGTCTGCCGCAAGCTTGAGATCAGAGTGGCAACCTCCCACCTCTGGAACAAGGAATACGGCGGAGCGAAGATGATGACGGCCAAGCGCCTCCAGGAGCTTGAGAAAGAGAACGCCATGCGGAAAAGGCTCGTTGCCGTCCTGGCACCAGCAACGTGCATTCAACCAGACCTCTTCAGGCGACTTGTTGCTTGATAAACGGACCCAAGTGAAACATTCACTTGGTCCGCCAGATCCTTGATCTCCTTCGTGGCGAACTCCTGGCACAGGCGATACAGCTTCTCAGATTGATTTCGAATGACATCCTTGTTCTCCATATTCCACGAGATGACGGATTTGTAGCGATCCCGAAAACCCGAGATCCTCGTCCGAATCATGAACAGATACTCCACTCGACTCTGGCTCTCCGGAAACTTGCCAGCCCAGAACGCGCAGGTCTTACACGTTGTTTTACACCTTGTTTCGTCATGGGACAGGAACGACATCCACCCCGAACCCGGATGTATCAAATCTTTCGCTTGATCGTCGCGTCTCTTCTCGCTGTTGCACTTTCGACAAGAAACCGCCACGTTTCCAGGTATGTGAAGGCCTGCCCTCATCCTGTTCATCCCATCCAGGTGCTCAACCGCCAACTTATCTTTCTCCAACAAATCCTGGCAATAGATGCACTTGTCTTTGAATACCGAAGACACGTGTTCCGTGTAAGCCTGATCGCCTACAGTCAGCCCGAACTCCGCACACACCTTCTTGCTGAGAGTGTGCAGAAACATACTAACAATTTTGTTTGCTACATCTGATTTGGATCGACTTGTAGCCATTCGAAGAGCCCTTGAGGAATCGAACGTCATTTTTCACCCCCTTCCCCATGACAAGCCCCTCTTTGGGATTCCGCTCCGAGAAGCCATAGGACATCAACCTTCAGCACGCTCGCGATCGGAATGATTTCATAGTCATAAACGTGTCGAAGCCCGAGTTCGATTTTCGCAATCGCAGCCCTGTCAAGCTGGGTGCCGATTGCCGCAAGCCGCCCGGAGAGTTCGTCCTGAGTCACCTTCCCCCTGAGCGCCCGACGAGCCAGCCTCACCCGTTCACCCACCAGATTCTTTGAATGACCGCGCTCTGGTTCCGGACCTGCTCTGCCTGACTCCATCCGGGCTTCTTATCATTCCGAGTCTAGAGAAATGTTCCATACTGGAACATTTTGATTGCAAACTCGACCTTCGCGGAAGATCCTTCTCGGCGCGATGGACAAGCCGATTCGCCACTTCTTGGTGCAGGGAAGGATCCCGGGGCAGACCGAGGACACTGTCGATTGCGTGGCCACAGTGGGTCCCCTCGATTGCCCGGTGGATTCGTTCATCACTCATACGCTGTATGGTGATTCACTCCCTGTGGATTGGAGATCAAGGCCTCCAAGGTTTGGCGAGAACCCGTATGGCGAGTGGGCGTATATTGGGCGTGTTGTCGAGCTTTCAGGTCCTCCGCTTGAACAGGTGCAGTACCCCTAGTGTAGCACGCCCTACAGACGAGCGATTATCTCGAAGGGCCAGGCGGGGCCATTCGTTTCGAATTATGGGGATTCAATGGATTACGCGGATTTTCCTGAGTCTTTGGGATCGGAGAGATCCCGAAGAGTCTGCGGTTCTCAAAATGACCAATCTCCTGCAAGGACGACAGTGGCATCCATACGGTTGCCGGAACTTTGGTCGTCGGGTGCGGGCAGTGAACGAACCCGAGCCCGCCATGAGCGTATCCCGCGCGCGATGGTCAGCCAACTTCCGGCCGAACTGGCGGAAACTCGGCATGCGCTGTCGGAGGCTTTGCTTGGGCCGGGATGGGGCTTTGCAGCGCTGCGTAGGGGCTTTGCAGAGCTGTGCGGGGCCTTTGCAGCGGTCCGCGGGGGCTTCGCGGGTCGTTGGGTGACCGTTGCCGGGCACTCGCACCTACTCCCGCAGCAGTTTCCAGACCCGGATCGGCAGCATCCAGCCGGTGACGAGCAGGATCGAAGCGGCCATCGCGAGCAGCATCGCGTCCATGCCGCCCTGCCACAGCGCCACCGCCGCCGCGGTGGCGAGAACCGGGGTCTCGATGAGCTGGATCCTCGCCAATCGCGTGACCTGGCCGGTGCCGATCATCAGCATGTGGTTGAGATGTCGCCAGACGTGGGCGACGAAGTAGCAGGCGTAGGCCGCCAGCAAGCCGCGCTCGACCCCGCCGAATTCCTCACCCAGCCAGATGCGGAATCCCCACGGCCCGACCACGATCATGCCGGTCGCCGCCGCCAGCGCGAAACAACAGCCATACAGATAGAGCTTCTTCGAGGCCGTGCGCGCCCAGTCCCGGTCGCCGCGGGCGAGCGCATCTGCCACCGCCGGCCAGGTCGGCGTGCTCACCATCATCACGAAGCCGAGCTGCATCACGGTCAGCGCGGTCAGCGGACCATAAAGAGCGACCTGCCCGGGACCTTCGATGCGCCCGACCAGCCAGCCGCAGAAATTGTACTCCACCACGCCGGTGAGCAGCATCGCCGAGGCAAACGCCAGACCGTCGCCGAAAAGATGCCGGGCGGTCGCCGCGTCGAACGACCGGGGTCTCGGAATCAGATCCGGATACTTCCGCCAAAGCGCCACGGTATTGCCCACCTTGGCGATGACGACCGAGCCATGAATGGCCACCACGAGGTACCAGATCTCGGGGAAAAACCAGATGCCCCCTGCAACCGCAATGGCTGCCAGAACATTCCCCGCCGCCCCCCAGACGTTGGTGATGGCCACCTCGAGCAGACCCTCGCGCATGCGGTCGGTCAGATTCAGGAGAAACAACGCGGTGAAAGTGGCCAGCCCGATCCACAGAGCCGGACGCATCACCTGCTCGCGCCCGGCGAAGTCGTCGCCGAACAGGGTTGGAATCGGCACCGAGAGCAGCACCGCCGCCAGGCCCATCGCGGTGGCGAGGGCCAGGCCAAGCATCAGCAAAAACGAGGTCGAGGCCAGCACCCGGCGGCGCCTGCCATCGCCCTCAGCTCCGGCCTTCGAGATGCCGTGGGCCAGTGCCGGGCCGATGCCGACCTCGAGCAGCGCGACGGTTGAAAGCGCCAGGCTGATGCTGGTGTAGATCCCGAATTCCTCGCGGCCCATCACCCGCACGGCGATCGGGATCGCCAGCAACTGGAGCAATCCAGTGCCGGCTTTCGAAAGGAACGAGGTCACCACCGCCAAACGGATCGACCGATTCCGGCGGGTGCCTTGTTCCTGCCGCTCGGCGGTGTCCACGACGGCGATGCTACTCAGTTTTCCCCCGAAGGACAGGCCGGATGCGCCCGGACAGGAAGCGATGCCTCAACAGCCCGCGCCCGCTCAGAGCTTCTTCTCTTGCATGAAGCGTTCGACCCAGCCGATGTCGTAGTTGCCGGCGACGAAGTCGGGGTGGTTGAGGATCTCCTGCTGGAAGGGAATGGTGGTCTTGATGCCGCGGATCATGAACTCGCCGAGGGCGCGCTTCATGCGCGAAATGGCGATCTCGCGGGTGGCGGCGGTGACGATGAGCTTGGCGATCATCGAGTCGTAGTAGGGCGGCACGCTGTAGCCGGAATAGACGTGGGTGTCGACGCGCACCCCCTTGCCGCCGGGGGCGTACCAGAGGTCGATGGTTCCCGGGCTCGGGGCGAAATTGTTGTAGGGATCCTCGGCGTTGATCCGGCACTCGATCGCATGGCCGCGCGGCTGGGCGGCCAGCACATGATCGGAAAGCGGCTCGCCGGCGGCGATGCGGATCTGCTCCTTGATCAGCTCGCAGCCCATCACTTCCTCGGTCACGGGATGCTCCACCTGGATCCGGGTGTTCATCTCCATGAAGTAGAAATTCTCTGCCTTGTCATCGACGAGATACTCGATGGTCCCGGCGTTCTCGTAGCCGATCGCCTCGATCAACTTCACCGAGGCCTCGGCCATGCGGCTCCGCAGCTCGGGCGTGAGCAGCGGCGACGGGCATTCCTCGATGATCTTCTGGTTGCGGCGCTGCATCGAACAGTCGCGCTCGCCGAGCTGGAGGAAATTGCCGTGCTGGTCGGCGATGATCTGGAATTCGACGTGGTGGGGGTTGAGGACCAGCTTCTCAAGGTAGCAGTCTCCGTTGCCGAAGGCCGCCTGGGCTTCGTTCGAAGCCGCCTCGAAAAGCTTCAGGAAATCCGCCTCCTCGAGGCAGGGCCGCATGCCCTTTCCACCGCCGCCCGCGGTGGCCTTGATCATCACGGGAAAGCCGATTTCGCGGGCCTTTTCCAGTGCCTCGTACGGGTCGAGGATGATGCCGCTGCCGGGCGTGATCGGCACGCCGTTCTCGACGGCGGTGGCGCGGGCGGTGGCCTTGTCGCCCATGCGGGTGATCACCTCCGGCGAGGGACCGATGAAACGGACGTTGCAGCTCTGGCAGATCTCGGCGAAGCGCGCGTTTTCCGAGAGGAATCCGTAGCCGGGATGGATGGCCTCGGCCTCGGTGATCTCGGCGGCGGCCATGATCCGGTCGGCCTTCAGGTAGCTGTCCTTGCCGGCCGCCTTGCCGATGCACACCGCCTCGTCGGCGAGCTGGACGTGCATCGAATCGACGTCGGCCTCCGAATAGACGGCGACCGATTCGACGTCGAGTTCGCGGCAGGCACGGATGATCCGCAGGGCGATTTCACCACGGTTGGCGACAAGGACGCGTTTGAACATGGGTGGGAGCGCGGAGTTGGAAACGGGTGTCCGTCTCCTCCGGGGACGGGGTGGACGGCACGCGGAATGAGCTTACTTGATGCGGAAGAGTTCGTCGCCGAACTGCACCGGCTCACCGTCCTCGGCGACGGTGGCGGTGATCGTGCCGGAGCGCTCGGCCTTGATCTCGTTCATCACCTTCATGGCCTCGATGATGCACAGCACCTGGCCCTCGCTGACGGCATCGCCGACGTTCACGAAGTCCGCCGCATCCGGGGAGGGCTTGCGGTAGAAGGTCCCGACCATCGGCGACAGGATGGATTCGCCGTCGGCAGCGGCAACCGCCTCGGGGGCGGCCGGCACCGCAGCGGCGGAAGCCGGGGCGGGGGCTGCCTGGGCAGGCATCAAGGCCATCAGGTCGCGCAGCGAGTCGAGGTCCTGACCCTTCTTCAGCTTGAGGTGGAAGCCGTCCTTCGACATGTCGAAATGGGTGAGCCCGTGCTCGTTCATGAGCTCGACGATTCTGCGAATTTCTTTGAGGTCCACGGTTCTGGGAAGGTTGGGAGTGAAGGGAGGTCTTGCGTTTGGCAAGGCTAGGGAGCCGTTTGAAATTGCGTCAAGCGCATTGCGGATTGCGTTTCGGCCCCGGAACGCTTCGCTGGGGCCCGTGAGCGAGCCTGTCAGCGCCCCCCGCCAACCCGAAGCGCACGAGTTCATGCCGGACGATTACTTCCGGCAGGTGGAGAAATCCGAGATCTTTGCCGACGAACGTCCGCTGGAAGTCGATCTCGGCTGTGGTGACGGCTCCTTTCTCGTCGAAATGGCCCGCGAGCACCCCGGGCGGAGCTTCCTCGGCGTCGAACGACTGCTCGGCCGCGTCCGCAAGGTCTGCCGCAAGGCCGAGCGCGAGGGGCTGGCCAATCTGAAAGTGCTGCGTCTTGAAAGTCGCTACACCGTGGAATGGCTGCTGGGTCCGGCGAGCGTTTCGCGGCTGCACTTGCTTTGTCCCGACCCGTGGCCGAAGGCGCGGCATCACCGGCGGCGGCTGGTCCAGCGCAACTTCCTGGAGGCCGTCGAGCGGGTCCTTGAGCCGGGTGGCGAGTTACTCTTCAAGACCGACCACGGGGAGTATTTCGAATGGGCCGAGGAGGAAGTCGCCGCCTTCGGACGCCTCGAGCGGCTCGACTGGCCGGACGATGCCTTCTTCTACCCGAAGACCGACTTCCAGGTTCAATGGGAGAGCGAGGGCAAGGTGCTCCAGTCGATGCGCCTGCGGAAGGTGGAATGAGCCGATCGGAACGCTCTACGCCATCAACGCTCCAATTCCACCACCCGCCCGTCGACGAAGCCCTCCAGGCGCAGCAGGTCGCCGAGGATCGTGAAGCTCACCGCGCCACTCTCACCCTGATGGAATACCGCGATGCCCCGGTCCTCGCAGGCGGCCCGCCAAGTCGGCGGGATCCGCTGGTCCGGCGGAAAATCCGCGTGTGAGGCGACGATCGCCCGCGCCCCGCTTGCTTCGAGAAAGGCCGAGCCGAGCGCGAGATCATGACCGTGCCGGCCGGCGACGATCACGTCGGTACCGAAGTCGATTCCGGCACGCTGCATCCGCCGTTCGGTCGTCCATCCGGCGTCGCCCATGAAGAGAATTCGCCAGCCCCGCCAGTGGAGGCGCACCGGCATGGTCCGGTTGTCCGCCAGGTCGTGCCAGTTCCAGGGATCGGGAGCGTGGATGACTTCCAGGGACGCCGCGTCGGAAAGTGGATAGCTCATCCCCGCCTGCCCGAGCACCAGCGGCACGTCGCGCCCGTCCGCCGCCTCGATCCAGTCGCGGTAGTTCGTCCCCAGCGCCCGCTGCACCGGGACCAGACCCCGGCGCACGGGGAAGGCATCGAGCATGTCGATGAACCCACCGACGTGTCCTCCGTCGGGATGGGTCGCCACCACCGAGCCGGGCCGGAGCGCCATGTGCCGGAGAGCGGGCATCACCACGAACCCGAAACTCCGCCGCGAGCCTCCGTCGATCATCACCGAGCCCCCCTCGCCGTGCCAGCAGGCCGCGCCGTCGTCCTCAAGGTCGAAGACGATCAGAAACTCGTCCGCCGGCCGATCCCGGGGAATTTCCAGGTGACCGCCGGGAATCTCCGAACCCATCCCCGCCAGGTCCATCAGCCCACCGGCAAACACGGCATTGAGACGGTTGATGGCCTCCGGCACCGCGGGGACCGGTGAAAGGGCGCCGGAAACGAGCGCCATGCCGAGCATCGGCAGCACCAGCAGCGAGAGCACCACGCTGGCGATGACGGAGATCGGCGTCACGATGCCGAAATGCCAGACCGTCAGCGGGGCCGACCCGGCCCACGCCGAGGTCGAGACGGTCAGCGAGTCCGCCGTCCCCCTCCGGAGCTTCAGCCAGCGCTCGCGCCATGGACCATAGAGCGAGCGCGGCAGATAGGGTTCCTCCCGGCGCATCCAGGCCCAGAGTTTCGAGACCGGCCGGTGCCCGAGCCCGATCGCTCCGACCACGATGAACGAAAGTTGCACACCGGCGGTGAAGACGAGATCGCCATCGGTCACCAGGACCAGCAACGCCGCCAGTCCGAGGGCATTGGCGACATCGGGCCGCCGCCGGAACCAGAAGGCCCCCAGCACGACCGACGCCATCCACGCGGCGCGGACCGCCGGTGGCTTGAAGCCCGTGAGCCAGGCGTAGCCGAACATCATCAGCACCAGCGGGATCAAGGCCGCGCGCCGCGGCACGCCGAGCAGGCGCAGGATACCCCACCCGAGCAGTCCGACCATTCCGACGTGCAGGCCACTGACCGCGAACACGTGCAACGTTCCCGTGAAGCGGAACGGCTCGATGAGCATCTCGTCGCCCGGGCGATCCCCGAGCACCACCGCCCGGATCACCGCCGCCTCGCGGGACAAGGGATCCAGCCCGCGGATGACCGCTTCGCGAAATCCGCTTCGCGCTCCCTCCGCGGCCCGCCGCCAGGCGGGGGGATCCCGAACCAGCTCGACCGCTCCACCGCCCTCCATTTCCGCGAACACCCCGCGCCGATCGAGCCACTGCCGCCGGTCGAACTCGCCCGGATTCCGCGGGCCACCGGGCGGCACCAGCCGACCCGAAGCCCGCACCACCGCCCCCCGGGCCGGTGCCACGCCGCCCGCCCGGAGCCGCACCCGGCCCGGCCCATCGACGACCCCGGCCACCGCCGCCCAGCCGCGACCGGCCGCAGCGGGCTCCTCCAGCAGTCGAAGTTCAAGCTCCGCATGGCGGCCGGAGCCAAGCGCCGAAGCCATGGCCCGCCTCTGGCTGAGGTCGTGATGGTGCCAGCATCCCGCGCCCGCCGCGACCACCAGGGCACCCGCCAGCAGGCGACGCTTTCCCGCCACCATCAGCACAACCACGACCAGCCCCGCGAGAGCCAACCCCGGTGCCACCATTCCATCGGCCATCAGCACCGCGCCCAGCGCCAGACAGGCCAGCCACAGGAGTGGCCGCCGCTCGACCCAGCGGCGCACGCGCTCAGGCCAGGCCCCACTCGTGAAGCTTGTGGCGGGCATTCGCCGAATGGCGGGTCTCCGGGAATTGATCGACCACCTGCTGCATGATCGCCGCAGCCGAAGCGCGGTCCTCCATGGCCTGGTCGTAAACCTCGGCGAGGCGGAACATCAGGAAGGCGGCATCGCTCACCTGCCACTCCTGACCTTCAATCGCTTGCCTCAGAGTGTCGATCGCGGCCTGCGGGTCATGCAGGTGGTCGCGCTGGATCTTCGAAATCTCCACATAGGGCAGCCGGTTCAGCGGATCCTCGGCCGCCGCATCGCGAAATGCCCCGATCGCCGCCTCATACTCACCCTGGGCGAGAAGTGCCCTCGCATCGTGCATCGGATCCTCTTCCAGCTCCTCACCGCTGTCATAGACGGCGTGGGTGAACTTGTGGGCGATCGTCGGCAGGATATCGATGACAAACACGATGCCCACCAGCCCCGCCGTGAGGAAGGCCATCAGGATGCCGGTCAGCACCTTGCCGCCCTGAACCTCTTCGATCTGATCCTTCAGCGAGGGGATTGCCTCCATGTCCTCCTGATACCCGAGCCTTTCGATCTCGGCGATCCTCTGCTGGAGCTCGTCGATCTTGTCATCCCCTTGGTGCATGAAAAGCACCCAGCCGATGGCGATCAGGGCCCCGAAGGTGACGTAGAAGATCCACTTCATGCTGGCGGGGTTCTAGCAGCTGCAAAGGAACCGACGAAACCGAAAAAGTCCGGACTCACACCCGTCGGGCCGCACGGCCCTCATCGATCAGTTTCCAGAAATGCTTCGACTCCGCCAGTTCCTCGTCCTCGGCGAGCGGAATGTTCGAGCGGAAGACGAAATCGGAGAAGGTCCCCCTGTGGAGCACGCGGTGGACGACCACGGCCTCGTCCTTGACCTCGAAATAGAGTCGCCAGTCCTTGGTCCGGAACCGGTAGAGCGTCTTGCCGTCGCGCTCGATCTTGCCGAATCGGTCGCCATCCAAGGAATCCAGGTCCGTCTGGCTCACCTTGAATTCATCGAAGAGTTCCAACTGCTCGAGGGTGTCGAGCTGCGAAATCTCCGCGGCGCTGATCTCGTTGAAGACGATCTGGAACACGGGCAGGAGGCTAGGTTCCCGGCCCAAGCTGCCAAGTGCCAAGTTGCGCATGGAGCGCCGGTTATGAAACCGGCAGCGCCCAGCCCTCCGCCCCGTGCTTCCCAGATGGAAAGCCCCGGCTCCAGGCATTCCAAGCTCCCGACCTGGAACCTCCCGGGACTTGCCGATTTCATAATCGGCGCTCCTCGCTCCCTCACCCCAGCGGATCCGGGCAGCGATCGCGGAGTCGGCAGTTACCGCAAAAATCCCCGAGAAAGAGTTCGTCGGCCCAGTTCATCATCCGCCGCACATCCGCCCTCTCATCACTGATGAAGCCCGCCTCGAAGTTCCGGCGGTCCGGATGCTTCGCCCCCATCCCCGCGCCGGTCAGGTTCGGCGAGCCCACGAAGACCTGAGTTCCATCCACGATCACCGCCTTGGTGTGCACCCGAGGACAAAGCGCCCGCTCGAACAGGTCGCTCTCGACCAGCACCGGAAAACGATCGAAGTCCTCGCGGAAGCGCGGGCCCGGCTCCTTGGCGTGGATCAGGCGCACCGCCACCCCGCTCTCGACGAGGTCGGCGAGCACGGCGAGCAGCGGGACCGAGCGCCGCCCCCGGACCACGTGCAGGTCCTTGATGTCGGCGGTCACGATCCAGACGAAGCGCCGCGCCCCGGGCACCATCTCCTCGATCACCCGACTGTGGATCTCCTCGTTCAGCAGCAGCTCGCGCACGGTGGGATCCATAGCGCCCCGACCGATCCACCGAAACACCGAAGAGCCGACCTGCCCGCCAAAGCCTTGGCGGCGGCGGAAACACCGGCTCTTTGCCACTTTCCCCCTCGACAAAGCGTCTCCCGTCGCGCATCCCTCGCGCCGATGAGTTTCATCCTCCGCGGCCGTCTTCTGCTTCCCGCCCTCCTTCTAGGGCTGGCCACCCGCTGAGTTTTCTTTTTTCCTAACCGCCGTTTCCCCGGCCGCCGCTCTTCCCGCGGCCTCCTTCCTGTTTCGTCATTCGAAAATCCCTCATTCGTCATTTTCCCAAGATGCACCCGTCATCCCTGAAAAAATACCGCCCTTTCCCCACGGTCGACCTGCCCGACCGCACCTGGCCGGACGCCGTGATCGACCACGCCCCCGTCTGGTGCTCGGTCGACCTCCGCGACGGCAACCAGGCACTGCCCCAGCCCATGTCGGTCGAGGAGAAGCTGGAATTCTTCGACCTGCTCTGCCGCGTCGGCTTCAAGCAGATCGAGATCGGATTCCCCTCCGCCGCCGACACCGAGTTCAACTTCTGCCGCCGCCTCATCGAGGAAGGCCGGATCCCCGACGACGTCACCATCCAGATCCTCGTCCAGACCCGCGAGCACCTGATCCGCCGGTCCTTCGAGGCGATCGCCGGGGCGAAGCAGGCCATCGTCCACATCTACAACTCGACCTCGCCGCTGCAGCGACGCGTCACCTTCAACGACGCCTCCCGCGACCAGATCCGCGACATCGCCGTCGCCGGGGCAAGGCTGGTGAAGGAACTCGTCCCGAGCATTCCCGACACCCGGGTCACGCTCCAGTACTCGCCCGAATCCTTCTCCGACACCGAGCTCGACTTCTCGCTCGAGTGCTGCGACGCGGTCGCCGAGGTCTGGCAACCGACCCCGGACAACAAGCTCATCGTCAACCTGCCGGCGACCGTCGAGTGGACCACCCCCAACGTCCACGCCGACCAGATCGAGTGGATGTGCCGCCACCTGAAGACCCGGGAACTGCTGCTGGTCTCGCTGCACACCCACAACGACCGCGGCACCGGCACCGCCGCCACCGAGCTGGCACTGATGGCCGGCGCCGACCGCGTCGAGGGCACGCTCTTCGGAAATGGCGAGCGCACCGGCAACCTCGACATCGTCAACGTCGCGCTGAACATGAACAGCCACGGCATCGACACCGGCCTCGATTTCTCCGACCTGCCGCGCCTGCGCGAGGCCTACGAGCGCGTCACCCGCATGAGCGTGCCCGACCGCCTGCCCTACGCCGGCGAGCTCGTCTTCACCGCCTTTTCCGGCTCCCACCAGGATGCCATCAAGAAGGGCCTCGACCGCCGCGCCAAGGAAGCGGAAGTCGATCCCGGCCTCGCCTGGGGCGTGCCCTACATGACCATCGACCCGCGGGACATCGGGCGCTCCTACGAAGCGATCATCCGCATCAACTCGCAGTCGGGCAAGGGCGGCGTCGCCTACATCCTCGACCGCGAGCACGGTCTCGACCTGCCGAAGACCATGCACCCGCAGGTCGGCAAGAAGATCTACGACCTCGCCGACGAACGCGGTCGCGAGCTCACCATCGACGAGATCCGCGACGCCTTCCACGAGTTCTTCGCCAACGTCGAGACCCCGCTCAGCGTGACCGACTACGAGCTGATCCACCACAGCGTGGAAAAGGGCCGGGTCGACTGCACCGCCGCCATCGTCATCGACGGCGAGGAGAAGCGGATCTCCGGCAACGGCAACGGGCCGATCAACGCCTTCGTCCACGCCCTCGAGAACGCCGGACTGAAGGACCTCAAGGTCACCGACTACCGCTCCCACGCGGTGCGTGGCGGCTCCGACGCCACCGCCGCCTCCTACGTCCAGGTCCAGCACGACGACGGCCGCATCCTGTGGGGCTGCGGCATTGATCCCTCGATCGAAATGGCCGGCCTCAAGGCCCTCGTCACCGCCTGGAACCTGCTGCGCTAGCCAGGTGGAGCGCGCGACGCTGTCGCGCATCGCCGAGTTCTGCAGCCCGGTCCATCCGGAACCACTGCTTGCGCCTTTCCGCTCCCGATCTTTATTCATCATTTCCAACCTCAAACGACTTCCACCATGACCGTCACCGAAGCCATCGAAGCCCGCCGCTCCATCAAGCACTACGATCCGAAGCACGTGATGCCCGAAGCCGACCTCGCCAGGCTCATCGAGCTGACCAAGCTCGCACCCTCGTCCTTCAACATGCAGAACTACCGGCTCGTGGTCGTCCGCGATCCGGAACTGCGCAAGCAGCTGCGCGCGGTCGCCTGGGACCAGGCGCAGGTCACCGATGCCTCGGTGCTCTTCATCATGTGCGCGGACCTCAGTGCCCACCGCGCCGATCCGGCGAAGTACTGGTCCCACGCCCCGCAGGAGGTGCAGGACATCCTCGGGCCCGCCATCCTGCCCTTCTACGACGGCAAGGATCAACTCATCCGCGACGAAGGCATCCGCTCGAGCGCCCTCGCCGGCATGACCCTGATGCTCGCGGCCAAGGACCTCGGCTACGATTCCTGCCCGATGGTCGGCTTCGATGCCGAGGCCGTGGCCAAGCTCATCCGGCTTCCCGACGACCACGCGCTGAGCTTCATGATCGCCGTCGGCAAGCAAACCCAGGACGCCTGGCCCCGTGGCGAGCGCCTGCCCGACTCGGAAGTGGTCATCCACGACCGATTCGGGAGCTGAAGTCCGAGCTTCCTCGCTCGCTTGGGGTTGGTGCTATGCCGGGAAAAAGATCCCAAGGCATCGTTCCATGATCTGCTGCCGGAACTCCGGCGGGAACACCCAGCCGACCGGCAGGGCGACAACGACCAGCGTTGGGAGGGCACCAAGAGCGCGACCCGAGCGGCGCTCGGCAACGGTCACCAGACCTTGCACCGCGAAATAAGCGGTCGGCCACCCGAAATGGAAGGCGAGGCTCATCGGCACGAACATGACGAGAGCCTGCCTCCAGCCGCAGAACCACACCCACCCGCAGGCCAGCGCTCCGACGAGGAAGAGGATGCCCCCCATCACCGCGTCCTCTTTCCACTGGAGCCCGGCGAGCCGCTTGCGGAAGTCCCCCGGATTCATTCCCAACCAGAGGCTGGCGAAGGCAAGATAGCGCATGAAGGACAGCCGCTGCTTCTGCGCCCACTCGGCGTACACCATGCCCTTCATCCCGCCGAGGAGCACCAGGCAGATGCCGACCATCCGCTCAAGCGCATCCAAGTCAGCCAGCACAGAATGGGTGGCCGCCACCAAGGCGACGACCCCGCCCCATCCCGCCGCCCGCCGGAAAGCGGCACCGCGAACCCCCGCAAGAAGCGGCCCGGCACAAACGTCGGCCACCCACAATACCGCCACGATGCCCATCATTTTGCCAGCCAGCCCAGGTTCCACGCCACCAGCGCCAGGTTCAGGATCACGAGGCAGACGAAAAGCAGCGTCAGCACATGCTTGGCGAGACGCTTGCGCCCATCGCCGTCGGTCTCGGTCAGATCGAAGCCGAAGAACTGCAACCAAAGCCGGACCGACCACCACAGGGCCATGAAACATGTCATCGCCGTCGCCGCCCCGCTGCCCTGCATCAGCCAGTCACCGAAGGCCAGCGCCAGCAGTGCGAAAAAGGCATGAGACATTTGACAACCAACTAGTCGTCTGGTTGGTTTGTGAGGTGGAATCCATCGGCATCTTCGAGGCCAAGACCAAGTTGAGCAGCATCTGCGAAAGGGTCGCCCGCACGGGTGCTCCGGTGCTGGTGTGCCGACGCGGAAAACCGCTGGTGGTCATTTCGCCCCCGGAGCCGGTCGAGAGACCCGCCCAGGACGTCCTTGCGGCGTGGAAAGCGTGGACGGCCGGGGAACCAGAGGAGGGGCCGGATTTCCCGGAGGTCTGGAAGGAGCGCAGCACGAGCGTGGATCATCCCTTTGAAGACGATGACCTGGCTTCTTGATACTTCGGTTTACTCGCAACTGCTCCGGAGGAAGGCCGTTCTTCCCGCCCTTGAGCGCTGGCAGGCCAACGGCGACGAGGCCTGCCGGATCTCCGCCGCGACCCGGGCGGAAGTCGAATGGGGCCTGCATTTCGAGGGCAATCCGAAGCGCTGGAAACTCTATCGCGAGCAACTGAGGAGCCGCCTCGAATGCCTGCCAACGGACGAAGCCGTGTGGTCGCAGTTCTCGGTGATCAAGGCCCGGCAGCGCCAACTCGGCCAGGTGGTCTCCGATCTCGACATGATCATCGCCGCCACCGCGATCCGCCACGAACTGATCGTTGCCACGCTCAACACCCGCGACTTCTCCCGGATCGAGGGTCTGCGGTGGGAAGATTGGAACGAGTGAGATCTACTCCTGCCCTCCCCGGTGCCTTCGCTGCTCCTGCCGGGGTGAATGGTCGTCGTGATCATCCGGTCCATGCTTCACCGGGAGAAAGACCATGGCGACGATGAGGGCGAGCCCCCCTCCGACGCCCAGAAGCAGCGGCCAGCGGCGCTTGCGGGCGGCGATCTGCCAGAACCAGCGCCAGTGAAGCGCGAGGTGGACGACGATCAGCGCGAGGAAGGCGTAGGCCAGCCAGGTGTGGAGGTCGCCCCAGTCGTGGCGCCCCCAGCCCAGCGCCGAAAGACCGCGGCCTCCCCGGGATCCGGGCGGCAGACGCCACGCCAGCAGGAGTCCGGTGCCGGCCAGGGCACAGAAGTTCAGCCAAATCAGCCCATTGAACACCTTCGGCACCCGCGTCCGTGGAGACGGTTTCGCACTCATCGTATCCGACCCTCGCACCACCCGACTCTCCCTTGCTGCGCACCGGTCCGCCGAAAGCCCGCATTTCCGATGCCGCCAACCTTCAAGCCGTCAGAGGACCCCCAGCGCCCCCAGCTGCTTCTCCGCCGCCCCGGCCCAGCCGCGGTTGGCCGCGGGTGACGCGGGCGAGGGATGCAGTACCCGCCCGATGATGGAATCGGCACCCACCGCTTCCGCCGCCTCCGCCAGCTTGCCCTCGGCGTAGGCACCCACACCGATCAAATACTGCGGACGCAGTAGCTTGAGCACCGTGGCCAGGTGCGCCATGCACGCCTCTTCCACCGGCTCCATCTCCGGCTTCGGCAGCTTGTCCGGCGTGATGTTCGCCCCGCTCCCGCTCATCCAGACCAGCGGGCAGTAGTTGGCCACGAAGTGGTCCGCGAAGAAATCCTCCGCCTTCGGATAGCGCTCCGCGAAGTATCCCCACAAGCGCCGGCCGCTCACTTCGGAGCGCTCGCAGTCGAAGCCCGTGATCGGCCGCTTCGGGTGCTCCGGGTCGGGCTTGCCGACCGGTTCGTCGATTCCCATCCAGTCGCGCACCGCCGGGATTTCGCCGAAAGGAACCCCCGTCTGGGCCATCCCCCAGGGGCCGGGATTCATGCCGAGAAAGAGCACCCGTTTCGGGCCCTTGCCGAAGCGCCGCAAATACGCCTCATGCGGCTTGCGGGCGTAGTCGGTCGGCAGATAGACGTGGCTCGCCGTGGAAAACCGCAGTGGCTTCAACGCGGCGGTCAACTCGCGCGAGACTTCGATCAGTTTCCGGCTCACGCCGGCACTCAAGCCGACCGACGCCGGCGAAGCAATCCGATCGCACCGGCGAGGACGAGAAATCCGGTGCCGGGCTCGGGAATGGCGGTGATGCTGACCGCCAGCGAACTGGTCACGGGGGGCTGTCCCGAAACCGAGGTCACCACCCAGGCATTGTCAAAAACTCCTTCGCTTCGGCTGTAGAGCCGACTCGGATCGGTTTCGGATCCCGGAACCGTGAGGCTTCCGGCATTCCCGAGGAAGGGTCCGAAAAGTCCGGAGCCGGAGAGATTGGAAACCTCTTCGAACTCAACCGCCCAGAAGATGTCGTCGCCGACCAGGGTGTCGATTCCGGAAAAGACCACCTCGGTCGAAACGCCGCCGGCAAACACGAAGTCCTCGAGCGTGACCGATGCCAGCGGGTTGACGTCCGGTTGGAAGGCCGCCAGGTCACCCGGGATCACCCCGGGCTGTCCGGGCTGGATCGAGCTCACGGGGATGGCGGCGTAGATCGAAAAGGTCACATCGCCCGTTCGTCCCAGATTCGAGAACACGAAGAGCGAGGCTTCGGTGACAAAGCGGTCCG
Source organism: Haloferula sp. A504 (assembly GCF_044385805.1). Classification (NCBI taxonomy): domain Bacteria; kingdom Pseudomonadati; phylum Verrucomicrobiota; class Verrucomicrobiia; order Verrucomicrobiales; family Verrucomicrobiaceae; genus Haloferula; species Haloferula sp. A504. Next base: position 71,897 of record NZ_JBISBU010000012.1, on the reverse strand, counting down.
TGCCTCCAAGCGTGGCGCTGTCGGCGTATTCCGTGCCTTCGGTAATCTGAAAGTAGGTGCCCCGGGCGGGCATTTCGTAGACGAGATTCTGGGCGTCGAGGGTTGCGACCAGGGCCGACACCTGAACGCCGAGAACGAAGTTCATCAGCTTCATGGGGGGATGGGGGGTGAGGGTTCTTAAACCTAACCGCCGTCTTCACCCGTCGTCCAGACAAAGCCCCGAGCTTCGCTGTCCCGAACTTTCAACACAGTCGAAAATCCCGACAGACTCCTAGCGCCCCTCCAGCGCTTCCAGACGCCGCCTCTGCTCCGCCTCCGGCGTGCCATCCGGCAGCATCGCGCCCTTGGTATGAACCCGTGCCAGACCTTCCTTCACCAACCATTCGTGCAGCCATGCCCCGTCCGGGGTCTTCACGAACGCGTGATAGCGCCGGTCGTTGAAGGGATCATCCCACTCGGTGAAGAGGGTGATCGACCGGCCCTCGAACATCGATGCCACCCGCTGCTTGGCTTCCTTGCCGATCTCCACGACCTCCGTGTCACCGACGCCGAAATCCACGGCCTGGTCGTGGATGCGCTCGTGGTTGTTCCGGCCGCCACCGTAGCTCCGGAACTTGCTCTCCGGACAATCGGCAAAGTAGAGCCGGAACTCCTCGACCCGGCCGTCCGGCAGCCGCAGCCTGAAGCTGTCGCCATCGTTGCCACCATGATCGACCCACGTGCAGCCCTCGATTTTTTCGTATCCGCCGACCACCGCGGGTTCCCCCGTTTCGACGTCGGCCGGCTGGTCGCGGAGGCCGCGGAGCAGGCCGGGCTTCCATCGCTCGACGCCCCACACCGCCAGCGCGATGACCATCAGCGCGACGAACGGCCAGCTCGGTGACTTCGCCCGGATCGCCATGTCTCAGAGCCCGCGGAATCCCTTGTATTCCTTGAAGGTGCCGGTCGGCACCGCCTGCTTGCCCCATTCCCGGTTGAGACGCCGGTACTTGTTGATGAACGCCGTCGGATCGGCCCAGTTGTCGAAGGTGCTGGCCACGCTGTTGCGGTGCATGCCGATGCTCAGATTGTGCCGGATCTCGAAGTGCAGGTGCGCGGCATACATCCCGCGGTTCGACCCGATGGTGCCGATCTGGTCGCCCCGCTTCACCTCCTGACCCACCTTCACGTTCATATCCCGCAAATGGCCGTAGAGCGAGTCGCAGTAGCGCACCTGGCCGGTCTTCGGCTCGCGATAGGCATGGCGGATGATCGCCACCCGGCCCCATCCGCCGCGCAGGTCGTAGGCCCAGACGACGATCCCGTTTGCAACCGAATACACCGGATCGCCCAGATCGGTGTTCCCCCCGCCCCTGCCGTTCCAGTCATCGCCGAAATGCGTGGGCGAGCGCAGCCTCAGCCCCCGCGCCTTGTAGTAGCCCGCGGCATCCGGTTTCCCGACCGGGAAGTCGAAACCATCGGCAATCGGAATCCGCACGGTCTTGGCCGCGGCCGAGCCTGCGGAGAGCGCCAGCATGAGAACGAGGGCGATCCCGGTTTTCCTGAGGGAAATCACCCCGCAAGTCCACGCCCCCACCGCGCCCCGGGCAAGCGAAATCCCCTCACCTCAAATGCTGCCAAAACCGTGGAAATCGGTGAAAATCAGGATGCCCACGGCAATTCCGACCGCGATCCGGTACCAACCGAAGACCCCGAGGCCCCGGCGATTGAGGTAGCCGACCATCCATTTCACCGCGACCGCGGCCGACACCGTGGCCGCGACGACCCCGATCAGGAGCGGGAGAAATCCGTAGCTTTCCCACATCAGCAGCGCACCCCCGAAGGCCGTGTCGTATTTCGCATCGATCCCCTCGATCGGCCACACCGCCTTCTTCGCCGTCGCCGCCGTCAGGGTCACGACGCCCAGCAGGAACGAAAACTCCACCGCTGCGGCCAACCTCAGGCCGACGAGCACGCCGCCGAGGATGGTCATCAGGCTGCGGCTGGTGCCCGGCCACATCGCCACGCACTGGGCGAAGCCGATCACCAGCGCCATCTTCCAGGTGATCTCGGCGAGATCGACCCCTTTCGATCCGCCGCCGCGCTTCATCCAGCGGTCGACGAAGAGGATCGCCACGCCGCCGACCAGCCAGGCCCCGACCACGGGTTTCAGGCCGAAAAGTTTCGCCTCGATGGCGTCGTTGAGGAGGATCCCGATCACCGCCGCCGGCAGGAAGCCGGCAATCATCGCACCGACAAGCTTCAGCCCTTCGGCATCCTTGCCGAGCAGACCTTTGAGCATCTGCTGCACGCGTGGCCAGTAAAGCCCGAGCACCGCCAGGATCGCCCCGGCCTGGATGCAGATTGCGAAGCAATCGGCCGCCTGCTTCGCCTGCCCCTCCATCCCGATGCCCATGAATCGCTGGGCGACGATCAGGTGCCCGGTCGAGCTGACCGGCAGGTATTCCGTGAGACCCTCGACGACTCCGAGGATGAAGGCTTGAAGCGGATTCATGTGCGCGGGGCGCAGCATGCGGCGCGCATCGCCGGGGGCAAGGCATTTGCCATTGATTCCGGACATGGATGGAGGGACTCTCTCCCATGCCGCCCCGGATCTGGAAAGTCCGCTACCTGCGCCTTGTCCGGAAGGTGCACCGGCTCATTCGGCACCGGCGGCTGCGGCGCTTCGAGTGGTGGAACGGCATCCGCAACCGCCTGCTCGACCGCTCCCTGTGGCACCCCTGCCGCGACACCGTGGCCGGCGGCATGGCGATCGGCTTCTTCTTCGCCATGATGCCGATGCCCATGCAGACGCTCGCGGCCGCGGCCATCGCCGTCCGCTCGCGCGTGAACGTCCCCTTCGCCGTGGCGGCCTGCTTCGTCAGCAACCCGCTGACCGAGCCCTTCATCCGCATCTCCCAGTTCCGCCTCGGCGGCTGGCTGCGGGAAAACCTCGATGTCACGGTTCCCCGGGTCGGCCAGCTCAGCCTGCCCCAGGGAGTCGCCGACTTCATCATCGGATTCCTCCTGGCCGGTATCTTCCTGGCATTCATCGCCTACCCGCTGGTGCACGCGTTTTCCGCGATCCTTCCGGACACCCTGCCGATCCGTCCCCCGGCGCTCAGGAGGAAGGCCCGAAAGTCCGCGAACTGACGACCCCACCGCCACGCGGTGCCTTGAGGCGCTCGCCGACCTCGATCTCGGGGAAATAAAGGCGGTCCTCCGCCCGCCGGTCGGCGCGCCGCACCGAAGCGGCAATCAGCATCGCCAGCAGCAGCAGCGACGCCGCCAGGCCCACCCCCAGCAGGATCAAGCGGCCGAAATGCCGGCGCGGCAGGGGCAACTCGACCGTCGACCCCTCAAGCGAGCTCAGAAGCGTGGCGACCAACTGCTCGGCGTCTTCCCGCGAACGCACGGTCGGCTCCGGCAGCGCCTTGAGCCGACTCATGATGGCCACCCGTTTCCGCGGCCCGACTTCCGAAGGCCCGCTGGCGGGCAGCTCCAGCCCTTCGGCCCGGATCGAGCGGTCCGTCCAGCTGATTTCCCACTTTCCGCTGTCGACCTCATAGACCAGCACCAGGCCGGGATCCTCTTCGAGCCACGAGTCCCGCAATCGCAGGGACTCCTCGAAAACGGTCCGGCCGATCAGGCTGTCGACAAAGACGAGATACACGTTGAAGCCGCTCGACTCGCGAAGGGCTCGGACCCGTTGCTCGAGCGCCTCACGACGCTCCGGCACCGGGTCGAACAAGCGCGCCTCGTCGAGCACCCCGCCTACGGGCCGCGGAGGGACGGGAATCCCGAGCTCCTGGGCACCCGACACGCCCAACAGCAGGATCAGCGCAAGTAACCCGCTCCTCACGGCTCGCATCCTTCCCAATCCCCCGGCACCGTGGCAAGCCTGCCGTCAGCGCTTCGACTCTTCTTTCCAGCCGACGATGAAGAGCAGGACGGCGGCGATGCAGATGCACGAGTCCGCCACGTTGAAGGAAGGCCAATGCCAGCCACCGGTGAACGGCACGACCACGTCGACGAAATCGACCACGTAGCCCTCCTTCAGGCGCTCCCACAGCGGCGCCCCCTCCATTTCCTCCAGCAGCGATCCCTGGATCAGGCGGTCGGTCAGGTTCCCGCAGATGCCCGTGATCAGCAGCGAAACCGCCAGCATGCCGAGCTTGCCGACAAAAAACCGCGTCTTCAGCCCGATGGTAATCAGCACGAAGGCGACCAGCGAGACGAAGGGAAACACCAGCGGCGCCCACTCGGTACCGTTGCCCATGCCGAAGGCGACTCCCTGGTTGTGCACCCGCACCCAGTTGAGAAATCCCGGGATGACCTCGATCCGGCGTTCGTCCAGCGGCGCGTCGGCCCACGGCACCGGAAAGGTCCGGATCACCCAGAACTTCGTCACCTGGTCGAGGATGTAGAGCGGCAGGGTCAGCCCCACCAGCCACGGCCAGAGCCTCATCCTCCCCTCCCCAGCCTCCGGCTGCACTTCGTTTGGCACTTGGAACTTCTAACTTGGAACTTCAGGCGCGAGCCACCACTCCGGCGCAGCGCTCGCAGACTTCATCGACCAGCGGCTCGTAGCGCCGGCAGCGCGGGCACATCCCGTGGTCGGCCTTCTCGACCTTGACCGAGAACTCGCCCCCCACCGTCACCTCGAATCCTGCGACGATGAAGAACTCCTTGGCGAAGGTTTCGTCGTTGAGCAGGTCGTAGGCGGGTTCTCCCTCCTTCACGACCAGCTTCACCGAAGCCTCGTTGTTCTTCTTGAAGGCCTTGGCCTTGACCCGCTCCTCGATCGCCTGCTGGACGTCGTGACGGATCTCGAGAAGGCGCGCGATTTTCTTCGTCGCCTCGCCCCCCGCGAAGGCCGGATCCGGCTCGGGAAAGTCCTGTTCGTGCACGCTGCCCTCGGTGAAGGGGGCGAATTCCCAGGCCTCGTCGGCCGTGAACGCCAGGATCGGCGCCAGCAGCCGGGTCAGGCTACTAAAGATGTCGTACATCGCCGTCTGCGTGGCGCGGCGTCGCACCGACTTGGCGGCGTCGCAATACATCCGGTCCTTGGTGGCATCGATGTAAACGGCGGAGAGGTCCGTCGCGCAAAACTGGTTCAGCTCGTTGAAGACCTTGCGGAATTCGTAGCGCTCGTAGGCCTTGCGGCATTCGCCCACGACGTCGTGCAGGCGCTCGAGGATCCACTTGTCCAGCGCCGGCATGTGGCTGGCGGCCACCCGGTCGTCCCCGGGGTCGAAACCCTCCAGGTTCCCGAGCAGGATGCGGAGCGTGTTGCGCAGGCGCCGGTAGGGCTCGGCGACCTGCTTGAAGAGATCCTCGCCGAATGGCACCTCGTTCTGCCAGTCGACCGACGACACCCACAGGCGCACGATGTCCGAGCCGTACTTGTTGTAGAAGTGCGCCGCATCGATCGGCTTGCCGCTTTTCTCGGCCTCGCTCTTGGACAGCTTCTTCTTGTCCTTGTCCACGACGAAGCCGTGCGTGAGCACCGACTTGTAGGGAGCGCAGCCACGCCAGGCGACGCTCATCATCAAGGAGCTCTGGAACCAACCGCGGTGCTGGTCGGTCGCCTCGAGATAGAGGTCGGCCGGCGCATCCAGCTGCGGATGCTTCTCGAGCACCGCCACATGCGAGCATCCGGAATCGATCCACACGTCGAGCGTGTCGCGGCACTTCGTCAGGCCTTTCTCGAGGCCCAGCCGCTCGCACATCTCCTCGTCGGAAAGCTCGAACCAGACGTTGGTGCCCTCCTTCTCGACGAGATCGGCCACCTTGCGCGCGGTGTCGGCGCAAAGCACCGCCTGGCCGTCCTTGAAGAACACCGGCAGTGGCACCCCCCAGGTGCGCTGGCGCGAGATGCACCAGTCGGGCCGCGCCTCGACGGTGCCATGGATCCGGTTGCGACCCCAGGAGGGCAGCCACTCGGTCTTGCCGATCTCCGCCAGCGCGGTGTCGCGCAGCGTGTCGATGGAAATGAAGAACTGCTCGACCGCACGGAAGATGATCGGCGTCTTGGAGCGCCAGCAGTGCGGATAGCTGTGATGGTAGTCCTCCCGCGCCAGCAGCACGCCCTTTTCGGTGAGGATCTCGATCACCCGCTCGTTGCTCTCGAAGACGTGCTTGCCGACCAGGTCCGGCACGCCGCACTCGTCGGTGAAGTTGCCGTCGTCATCGACCGGGGAAAGCACGCCGAGGTCATACTGACGCCCGACCGCGTAGTCGTCCGCGCCGTGACCCGGGGCGATGTGCACCGCGCCGGTGCCGGTTTCGGTCGTGACGAAGTTGCCGAGGATGATCTTCGAGGGCCGGTCGAGGAAGGGATGGCGTGCCTCCAGATTTTCCAGCTCACGGCCTTTCAGCTCCTTGAGGGTGGTGACCAGGCGCATGCCGGTCTTCTCGCAGAGCTCGTCGACCAGCTCGCGGACGACCACGAGGATCTCCTTGCGGCCGTTGCCGTCGAACTGCCCGACGACGTAGGTGAACTCCGGGTGCACCGCCACGGCCAGGTTGGCCGGCAGCGTCCACGGGGTGGTCGTCCAGATCGCGATCGAGGCATTGCCGATGCCGAGCTTCGACGCCGCCATCGGCGTCAGCGCGAACTTCACGAAGATCGAGGGGCTGATCTTGTCCTGGTACTCGACCTCGGCCTCGGCCAGGGCGGTGTGGGCCCCGTAGCTCCACTGCACCGGCTTCTTCGACTGATACACCACGCCATCCTCCACCAGCTTGGCGAAGACGCGCACGACCTCGGCCTCGTAGGCCGGATCCATGGTCAGGTAGGGATTCTCCCAGTCGCCGAAGACGCCGAGCCGCTTGAAGGACCCGCGCTGGATCTCGATGAACTTCTCGGCGAACTCGGTCGAGCGGCGACGGATCTCGGCGGGCTCCAGCCCCTGGGTCTGCTGCACCACCTTGAACTCGATCGGCAGCCCGTGGCAGTCCCAGCCGGGGATGAAGGGCACCTCGTGGCCGGCCATCGTCTTCGACTTCACCACCAGGTCCTTGAGCACCTTGTTGAGCGCCGTGCCCATGTGCACATCGCCGTTGGCGAAGGGCGGGCCGTCGTGGAGGACGAACTTCGGCGCGTCTTGCTTGCGACGCCGGGCGATAATTCGCTCGTAAAGACTTTCGGATTCCCAGCGGGCGAGTCGCTCCGGCTCACGCTTCACCAGATCCCCCCGCATGGGGAAATCCGTGCGCGGCAGCAGGATCGTGTCTTTGTAGTCGGCGCTCATGGGACTGTGGAAAAGGGCGCGGACGCTAGCAACCCGCCCCCCGGGGGTCAACCATCGGGGCTGAGGGCGGTTTTCCCCTCGTCCACAAGGGCTTGAAGGGGTTTCAATGCCCCCATGACCCCTGCCAAACGCCGGATCAAGCGGGTGGAGGTCGTGGTGTTTTGCCTGGTCCTCGCCATCGTGGTGATGGTCTCGGTTCCGTTGATCACAGGGCAACAGAAGTCGGCCAACTACACTGAAGCTCTGAGCAACACCCGCTCACTCTCCTGCGCTTTTCTTGAGTTCGACCAGGAATTTGGAAGCTTCCCTACCAAAGAAACCCGATCGCTCGTGATGGACGCGACCGGGACGGATCCCGGCCCACCGACCGGTTCGGCCAACGACTGCTTCCGCCAACTCATCGCCTACGGAATTCAGAGCGAAGACATCTTCTTCGCCACCCATCCCGAAGGCAGCAGCAAGCCCGACAATCTCACCCAACCTTTCGCCACCGAGGCCCTCAAGCCCGGCGAAGCTGGCCTGAGCTACGTTTACGGCCTGAACACCTCGCTCGATCCAGAGTATCCCCTGCTCATCGCGCCAATGAGGACCGGCTCCCACCTCGCCCATCGGACCTATGGAGGAAAGGTGGTGGTTCGTTTCATCGACAGCTCGACCCTGCCCTGCACCGTCAACCGCCACGGCGAGATCCTCCTCCCCGACGGCACACTGCTCTTCGACCCCGCCCGTCCCATCTGGCAAAATCGCCCCATCGACATCCGGCATCCGGAGTTTCCGAATTGAACGCCGGGGGCCGCCCAAGGAGGGAGCCTCGGCGAGCCAACCCACCGGCACACGTTCTTCCTCCATCGATATGGATTCGTGATGGATGCAAAGGCTCGAAGGCACTTGAGAACAGGCACCCGGGCTCCAGCCGGGTAAACCCGGCGCTCCATCCCATGACTCCATCACAATTGCTTTGCACCCGGGCCCTCTGGCGGTTCCCCTAGGTCCAAGCAAGCGATGCCCGCCCCCTCACCTCCCCGCGCCTGGGCCGAGATCGACCTCGATGCCCTTCGCCACAATCTCGCCATCGCCCGCGAGATTTCCGGCTGTCGTGTCATGGCGGTGGTCAAGGCCGGCGCCTACGGCCACGGCCTCGAGGAGATCGCCCGGACCCTCGCCGGCGAAGAGATCGCCTTCTTCGGGGTCGCCAATGTCGGCGAGGCCCGCCGGATCGCGGATGCCGGCGTGACCACCCGCCTCTATCTGCTCGGTGCGACCTGGGAAGCCGAGCGCGCCGAGGTCGTCGCCCGCCGCTGGACGCCCTGTCTTTCCAGTCTGGAAGAGGCCCGCCATTTTTCCGAACTCGCCACCGCTGACGGGACCCGCCTGAAGTGCCACCTCGCCGTCGACACCGGCATGGGCCGTGGCGGCTTTGTCCCCGACGTCCTGCCCGGCATCCTGCCGCAGCTCGAGGCGCTGGGCGGCATCGAGATCGAGGGCATCGGGTCCCACCTGCCGAGCGCCGACGAGGACGAGACCTTCACCCGCGACCAGTTCGAGCGCTTCGCGGAAATCGTCGGGCAGCTCGGCGGTCGCGAGCGCTTCGAGTGGATCCACCTTTCCAACAGCGCCGGCCTGCTCGGCTACGACAACTCACCGTGCAACCTGGTCCGCCCGGGCCTCATGCTCTACGGCATCTCGCCCCTGCCCGGCCACCAGGACCGCCTGCGCAACGTGATGAGCCTGAAATCGCGGGTCACCCTGATCCGCGAACTGCCAGCCGGCCACGGCGTTTCCTACGGCCGCACCTTTGTCACCCGGCGGCCGACCACCGTCGCCACTATCGGCATCGGCTACGGCGACGGCTACCCGCGCTCGCTTTCGGACAAGGGCACGGAGGTGGTCGTCGGCGGCAAGCGCCTGCCGGTGATCGGCCGGGTGACGATGGACCAGATCATGGTCGATGCCACCGACGCCGGCATCGCGGTTGGCGACGAAGTGGAACTCTTCGGCACCAACCTGCGGGTCGATGAACTCGCCGCCAAGGCCGGCACGATTGCCTGGGAGATCCTCACCGGCATCACCCCCCGAGTGACCCGGGTGCATCATCCACTGATCACTGATCACTGATCACCCGGCACTGCCGCCGCAGGCGGCTCAACACTCCACCACGTTCACGGCCAGCCCGCCGCGAGAGGTCTCCTTGTACTTCCTCTTCATGTCGCGGCCGGTGTCGCGCATGGTCTTGATGACCTTGTCCAGGGTGACGTGGTGCTTGCCGTCGCCGCTCATCGCGAGTCGTGCCGCATTGATCGCCTTCACCGATCCCATCGCGTTGCGCTCGATGCAGGGGATCTGGACGAGGCCACCCACCGGGTCGCAGGTCAGGCCCAGGTTGTGCTCCATCCCGATCTCCGCGGCATTCTCGCACTGCAGCGGCGTGCCCCCCAGATACTCGACCAAGCCGGCCGCCGCCATCGAACACGCCACCCCCACCTCACCCTGGCATCCCGCCTCGGCACCGGAAATCGAGGCGTTCCGCTTGTAGAGCATGCCGATCGCCGCAGCCGCCAGCAGAAACCGGTGCACCCCGTCGGCATGCGGCGAGTGCTTGAACCTCACCGCGTAGTGAAGCACGGCGGGAATGATCCCCGCGGCCCCGTTGGTCGGAGCGGTCACGACCCGACCACCCGCCGCATTCTCCTCGTTGACCGCCAGCGCGTAGAGATTCACCCAGTCCAGCACCGACAGCGGGTCCGACAGGGCGGACTCCTGCTTGCTGCGGAGCGTCTTGTAGATCTTCTTCGCCCGCCGGGCCACGGCGAGGCCGCCCGGCAGGGTGCCGGAAACGCTGCATCCACGCTTCACGCAGGCCTGCATGGTCTTCCAGATCCGGTCGAGTCGTTCGCGGGTCTCCGCCTCCGGCCGGAAGGCCTCCTCGTTGGCGAGAATCAATTCACTGATGGACAATCTTGTGGAGCGGCAGTTCTCGAGCAGCTCGGCCGCCGAGGCGAAAGTATGGATCACCTTCAGGCCCGGGACCGGCCCGGCCTCCATCTCGGCTTCGGTGGCGACAAACCCGCCTCCCAGCGAATAGAACACCTCCTCGACCAGAATGGCCCCCTCCGCATCGAGGGCGACGAAATGCATGCCGTTGGGATGCGCCGGAAGCGGCCGGAGACGCTTGAACGACAGGTCCTGCTTCTCATCCAGACAAATCTCCCGCCCGTCCGGCAGGATCAACCGCCCGGTTTCACGGATCCGCCCGAGCAGCGCCGGCACCGCGTCCACATCCACGTCTTCGGGCGTCTCTCCCATCAGCCCGAGAAGCGTCGCCCCATCCGTCCCGTGCCCCCTTCCCGTCGCCGCCAGCGAGCCATGAAAATCACAGCGCACCCGCGCGACGGCCAGACCCTCGAGCGACCGGGCAAAGCGCGCCGCCGCACGCATCGGCCCCACGGTGTGGGACGATGACGGACCGATCCCGATTGTGAACAGTTCGAGGGCGGAAATCACGGCTCGCAACCCATCCGGATTCCACCCCGATGTCAATTCCCTGCGGACGAGTCGCGCCGCTACGATTCCAACTCGGTGAACACCATCACCCCGTTGGCCGTCTGCAAGGTGCTGACGACCCGCACGTCGCAGCTGCTGCCGATCCTGTCGACGGCATGATTGACCACGATCATCGTCCCGTCGGAAAGATAGCCGACCGCCTGATGATCGTCCTTGCCCGGGCGCACCAGGGCGATGCGGATCTTCTCGCCGACGACCACCTGCGGGCGCAGCGCCTCGAGAAGCTCCTCGAGGTTGAGCACCTCGACGCCGCGCAGCCGGGCGACCTTGCTCAGGCTCTCGTCGGAAGTCATCAGGCGCGCGCCATACAACTGGGCGCTTTGGAGCAATCGCGACTGGATGGTTTCGTCGTCGGAAATCCCGACGGCATCCTCGATCGAGATCGGCACCTCCTTGGAAGACTGCATGCTCTCGAGCAGGTCGAGTCCCCGCTGCGCACGCTGGCGGTTGTTCTGCGAGGGCGACTCCGCCAGCACCTGCAGTTCATCGAGCACGAAACGCGGCACGATCAGTCGCCCGGCGAGAAACCCGGATCGCACCAGAACGGGCACGCGGCCGTCCATGATCGCCTCGCCATCGAGGACGACCGGCTGGCCGGTGGTGCCGTCCTGACGGAAGCGCACATACGGCAGGATGAAGGCGAAGTCATCGCGACTGCTGCGCAGCGCGAGCACCGCGCCGAGAAAGCCGAGGCTGGCATAGAGCAGCGAGCTGACTCCCAGCGAGATCGTCGTCGCCACGTCGGGCCCCACGATCACCGCGCCGCTGTCGAGCTCGAAGTTGCGGTTGAGCGCCGCGGCGAGCACGTCGGAAAACCCGATCCGTGTCAGCAGGAAGGAGCAGAACAAACCCACCAGCAGACCGAAGGTCGCCGTGGAGAAGCCACGCAGGGTGAAGCTCTTGATCAGCGTCTCGACGAAAATGAAGAAGGCCGCGACCACCAACCCGCCCAGCAGGCCGGCCCACATCGGAATCTCCCAACCGGTCCCGCTGGTACTGAATGCCAGCACCAGCCCGGCCGCCTCGCAGACCAGCAGGTAGATCAGGCGGGCGATGTTGACGGAGGAGGGAGTGGTCATCGTCGGGAAACAATCTCCCCCGGCTCGTCCGGCCCCTGCAAGCAAAAGCCTCAGCAGTCACGCCGGTCTTGGCTCCCGCATGCATTCTGGCAGGCTTCCGCGTCACCCGGAGTCGGACGAAAGCCGGCGCGGATGGCTCCGTAGAATCCACCTTCATGCGCCTGCTCCCCTACCTGGCCCTCGCCGGCATCCTCCACGCCGAACCGGATCTCCCGGACCGCGACGATTCCTGGAAACTCGTCTGGTCGGAGGAATTCGACACCGTGGAAGGCCTCGACCCGGCCATCTGGGAGCTCGAGACGGGATTCAAGCGCAACCGCGAACTCCAGTGGTACCGGCAGGACAACGTCTCGTGCCGCAACGGCAAGCTGATCATCGAGGGCCGGCGCGAGCAGGTCTCGAACCCGGGTTTTGAAAAAGGCCACCGGTCGTGGCGCAAGGCCCGCCGGTTTGCCCGCTACACCTCGGGATCGCTGATCACCCGCCCCGAGCACTCGTGGAAATTCGGCCGCTGGGAAATCCGCGCCCGCTTCCCGGCGAAGGCCGGACTCTGGCCCGCGATCTGGAGCACCGGCCACGGCAAGTGGCCGGGCGCCGGGGAAATCGACATCATGGAATTCTACCGCGGCCTGATCCTCGCCAATACCGTTCACGCGGGAAAATCGGGCGAACAGGTCTGGAACAGCTCACGCACACCCATCGACGAATTCAACGTCGAGACCTGGGACGCGGAGTTCCACGAATGGGTGATGCTGTGGGACGAAAAACGCATCGCCTTCTACCTCGATGGACGCCTGCTCAACGAGGTCGACCTCACCCCCATCCCGAAGACCGGCCCCGGCGAAACCCATCCGTTTCACGAACCCCACCGGATGCGCCTGAACCTTGCCATCGGCTCGAATGGTGGCGATCCCTCGGAAACCGACTTTCCCCAGATCTACGAAGTCGACTACGTGCGCATCTATCAGCAGCGGTAGGGTCACAGCTTCCAAGCTGCCGTCTTGTGGCCGGACCGGGAATCATCGAGGCTCGAACCCATGGTCATGGAACCCCAGCCACCCCCCGATCTCGAGCCCCAGCCGGTGGCCGCCGAGCGACGCCTGACCCGCGGCGAGCGGATGCTTTTCTGGATCGGCCTGCTGATGCCGGCTCTCACCTCCCCGGCCGCGGTCTTCGGTTTCATCATGTTCAGCTACTCGGCCGGCAGCGACGTCGCGCCCTCGTCCATCGCCGTCGCTGCCGTGTGGCTTGCCTTCGTCGTCGGCTGCTGCTGGCTGTGCGGATGGATCAATGCGGTCAAACAAGGCCCGGAAGGACGGAATGCCCGGGCCTGGAAGCAGGCGGGCTTCTTCTTCCTCGGCCAGCTCCTGCTCACGCCCACCCTCGGCTTCGGCACTTGCATGGCCATCGCCGGGGTTTCCAGCCTCTGACAAGAATCCTCCCTCACCATCCCATGATCGCCAAATTCCTCCTCGCCCTGGTCCTGGCCGCTCCCGTCCTCGCCGCCAAACGGCCCAACCTGCTGCTGATCACGGTCGACGACATGAACCGCGACTCGGTCGGCGCCTACGGCTGCCCGATTCCGGACATCACCCCGAACATCGACCGCCTCGCCAGCCAGGGCATCCAGTTCGACCGCGGCTTTGTCAACGTCGCCATCTGCCAACCCTGCCGCGCCGTCCTGATGACCGGACGCTACCCGCAGACCAGCGGCGCGCTCGGCTTCGACAAGATCAAGCCGGGAGTCCCCACCCTCCCCGAGGCCCTGAAGAAGGCCGGCTACTACAACAGCCTGATCGCCAAGGAAGCCCACGTCGTCCCCTCGCGCCATGCGGCCTTCGACCGGATCGACAAGCAGCGCGATCTCGGCGGTGGCCGGAGTGCCGGGGCCTATGCCAAAGCCGTCCGCAGCGCCATCCGCGAGGCCGGCGAGGCCAACAAGCCCTTCTTCATCACGGCCAACGCCGCCGACCCCCACCGGCCCTTCGCCGGGTCCAGCGGCGACGCCTTCAAGAAAGTCCCGTATCCGCGGGAGATCGATCCGAAGGATGTGCCCGTCCCCGGCTTTCTCCCGGACCTGCCCGACATCCGCACCGAGCTTGCGACCTACTTCCAGTCCGTCGCCCGCGCCGACCAGGTCGTCGGCACGATCCTCGATGAGTTGGAAAAGAGCGGCGAGGCCGGCAACACCCTGGTCCTCTTCCTCAGCGACCACGGCATGCCGCTGCCCTTCGCCAAGACCAACTGCTACCTCACCTCGAACATCACGCCCTGGATCCTGCGCTGGCCCGGCCACATCGATCCCGGCTCGAGCGACAAGAAGCACTTCGTCAGCGGCATCGACGTCGCCCCGACCTTCCTCGACGCCGCCGGCCTCGGGAACCTCGAGGGCGCCGACGGGTCTTCATTCCTGCCCCTGCTCAAGGGCGGGGAGCAACCCGCCCGCAACAAGGTCTTCACCTTCCACCAGAAACCCTTTTCCGGAAAACGCCTGCCGATGCGCGCGGTCAACGACGGCGACTACCTCTACATCTGGAACGGCTGGTCGGACGGCGAGACGCAGTTCCGCAACGAATCGATGAGCGGGCTCACCTTCAAGGCGATGAACAACGCCGACGACCCGGCGATCCGCGCCCGCGCCGACTTCTACCTCCACCGCACCCGCGAGGAACTCTACGACATCCGCAAGGACCCCGACTGCCTGCACAACCTGCTCGATGAGCCGGGCGGCAAGTATTCCGGCCAAACCAGCGCCATGACCAAGGCCCTTTGGCACTGGATGAAGAAGGTCGACGATCCGGAGCTGGAGACCTTCGAGGATCAGGTCGAGCTGGCGTTGGATTGAGTTTGCGCCGTCCGGCCCGCGGGTCTAAACCACCGCCGCCATGGCCTCCATCAACGCGAACTTCCTCAAGCTCAAAGCCGGATACCTCTTTCCCGAAATCGGTCGCCGGGTCGGTGCCTTCACCGACGAAAACCCCGACCTCGCCGCCAGGATCATCCGCTGCGGCATCGGCGACGTGACCGAGCCGCTGCCCGAGGCCGTGCGCCGGGCGATGCACGAGGGGGTGGACGAGCAGGGAAATCGCGAGACCTTCAAGGGCTACGGCCCCGAGCAGGGCTACGCCTTCCTGCGCGAGGCCATCGTCGAGAACCAGTATGCCGACCTCGGCATCAATGCCGACGAGGTCTTCATCTCCGACGGCTCGAAGTGCGACTCCGGCAACATCCTCGACATCTTCGGCGCCGGCAACCGCATCGCGGTGACCGATCCGGTCTATCCCGTCTATGTCGACACCAACGTGATGGCCGGCAACACCGGTGAGGCCGACGAAAGCGGATCCTACGAAGGGCTGCTCTACCTCCCCTGCACCGCCGAAAACGGCTTCGTCGCCGACCTGCCGCAGGAAAAGGTCGACCTGATCTACCTCTGCTTCCCGAACAACCCGACCGGCACCGTCGCCACGAAGGAGCAGCTGAAGAGCTGGGTCGACTACGCCAAGGCCAACGACGCCATCATCCTCTTCGACGCCGCCTACGAGGCCTTCATCCAGGACCCCGCGATCCCCCACTCCATCTTCGAGATCGAGGGCGCGAGGGACTGCGCGATCGAGTTCCGCTCGTTCTCGAAGAACGGCGGCTTCACCGGCGTGCGCTGCGCCTACACGGTGATCCCGAAGACGGTCACTGGCAGCACCGCCGACGGCACCCGCGTGCCGCTCCATCAACTCTGGAGCCGCCGCCACTCGACCAAGTTCAACGGCGCCTCCTACCCGGTCCAGAAGGGCGCGGCCGCGGTCTTTTCTCCGGAGGGCAAGGCTCAGGTCGCCGCGTTGATCGAGCACTACATGGGGAATGCGGCGCTGTTGCGCGAGGCCTGCCGGAAGGCCGGGCTCAGCGTTTACGGCGGCGAAAACGCTCCCTACGTCTGGGTTGCCTGCCCCGAGGGCGTCGGCTCGTGGGACATGTTCGACAAGATGCTGCAGGAAGCGCAGGTCGTCATCACCCCCGGCGCCGGCTTCGGTGCGGCGGGCGAGGGCTACTTCCGCATCTCGGCCTTCAACTCGCGCGCGAACGTCGAAGAAGTCTGCCAACGCATCGCGACGGTGTTTGGATAGGAGGTCAGACACTCCTGTCTGACCGCGCAGCCAGAGCGCCATCGCCTCCCTCCTTGAACACCGAGACCATGCATGTCAGACAGGAGTGCCTGACCTCCCCTCCGCCGCCCGCACGTCCTGAATGATCATCTGCAGGCTGGTCCGGCCGCGGAAGTGGTTGCGGTCGATCGTGAAGGCGATGTCCCAGGGTGGGTCGGGAAGATCCTGCTCTCCCCCGCCGAAAAAGACGGCGTCGACCTCGTGGTAGCCCTGACGCAACTGCAGTCGCAGATGCTGGTTCTTCAGCCTCATGGGTGACCGGCACAGGTGCACGCCGCTGGCCATGAAGATCGGCTGCGGGTTGCCGTTGCCGAAAGGCTGGAGCAGTTCGTAGTCCTTCAGAAAGTCCAGCGACAGCTGGTCGAGCGGAATCTCGGCATCGAGATACAAGCGCGGAAGCCGGGCCTCCGGGTCGGTTTGCTCGATCACGTAGCGCGAAAAGCTCTCGCGGAAAGCGTCCATCTTCGACTCCTCAACGGAGATTCCGGCCGCCATTTCATGCCCCCCACCGGCCACCAGGTGCTCGCGGGAAACATCGATCGCCTCGACCAGCGACACGCCCTCGACACTGCGGCCACTGCCCTTGCCGACCCCGTCCTTGTCGATCGCCACGATGAAGGTCGGCTTGTGGAACTGCCGCATCAGGCGGGAGGCGACGATCCCGACCACGCCGGGGTGCCAGTCGCGCGATCCAAGCACGATCACCGGCTCGTCCGGGTCACGTTGCGCGAGCATCTCCAGCGCCTCCTTGCGGATCCTCGCCTCGTGCTGCTGGCGGCGCCGGTTGTAGCCCTCCAGGCGTTCGGCGAGCTCGAGCGCCCGCCGCCGGCAGTCCGTGAGCAGGATGCCGAGCGCATCCTCGGGCACGTCCATGCGGCCCGCCGCATTGAGCCGCGGGCCGATCCGGAACCCGATGTCCATCGACGTCGCGCGTCCATTCATGCCGACCATCTTCTGCAGCGCCTGCAGGCCGGGATTGAGGGTGCCCGGCAGCCGCTTGAGACCGTGGCGCACCATCAGCCGGTTTTCCCCGACCATCGGCACGATGTCGGCCACCGTGGCAAGGGTCACGAATTCGAGCAGCGACTTCAGGTCGAAGCCCTCGATCGGACGCGTCTTGAGCAGGGCGTGGCAGAGCTTGAAGCACACTCCGGCGGCGCACAGGTATTCGGGCCCGCCGCCGCACTTCGGGTTCACCAGCGCGACGACATCCGGTCGGCCGCGGGGACCGGGTTCGTGGTGGTCGACCACGATCACATCGATGCCATCGGCACGCAGGCCGGCGATTTCATCGACGGACACGGTTCCGCAGTCGACCGCGATCAGGAGATCCGGTTTCGCCCCCTCGCTCATGCAGCGCTCGAGCGCCGCCTTGCTGAGTCCATAGCCCTCGGAACTGCGGCGCGGGATGAAATGCCTCGGATCGAGCCCGTAGGCCTTGAGCATCCGGCGCATCACCGCCACCGAACTCACCCCGTCGACATCGTAGTCGCCGAAAATGCAGACCTGCTCGCCGGCATCGACGGCCCGCAGCACCCGCTCGACGGCCGGCTGCATGTCGACGATCTCGAAAGGGTCGCCGATGTCCCGGAGGCGCGGCCGCAGGAAGCCCTCCAGTTGGTCCCCTGCGGGCAGGCCGCGCTGCTCGATCAGATGCCCGAGGATCGCCGGGAATCCCGCCACCGAGCCGTTTCCATTCATCTGGAAAGGCTCGCCACGGAGAATCCATTGGCGGACTTCGTTTCTCATCTGTCCCTCCACTGTATGTACGCCCTTCCAGACCTTACAACCCTCAACCCCGCCCGACCGAAAGTCTCTCCTTGTGAGCCCGCCGGGGAAAGGCGAGCGTGCCCGCGATGGCTGCCACCGTTCGCGTCGAACCGATCGCCCTCATGCCCACGCCGGCGGGATGTGCGGTGTTTCTCGGCGATGGGAAGAAAGTGATCGTCTTCTACATCGACATCGCCATCGGATCGGCGATCAACGTCGTCCTGGCCGGACAGACCCCTCCGCGACCGCTCAGCCACGATCTTTTCGTCCACGCCCTCGAGGGCTTCGGGGCCAAGGTCTCGCGGGCCGTCATCGTCGCCGTCGAGGACGAGGTCTACTACGCGCGGCTGATCCTGGAGGCGGAAAACGAGATCATGGAGCGCAAGATTGTCGAGCTCGACGCCCGGCCATCCGATTGCCTGGCCCTCTGCGTACGCACGGGAGCTCCCGTACTTGTGGTCGCGGATCTTTGGGAAAGCCTCGAGGACATGAGCCCGCTGCTCGAAGAAATGCGCAAGAAAGGCCAAGGACCGGGCGGCGAATGATTGTCGGCGGAGGTTGACCGCAGGCCTTTTCCGGCCTAAGCATCCGCCCTCAATGAAGTTTCCGGAAATTCCCAAGCGTGTCGACTGGATCAACACGGTCTTCCTCCTGATGATCAGCCTGCTGGCCCTGGTGGCGGCCCCCATCTACCTCTGGCACCACGGCATGGACGGATTCCAGCTCGGCATGTTCATCTTCTACGTGCTCGCCACCGGCATGAGCATCACCCTCGGCTACCACCGCCTTTTCTCCCACCTGTCCTTCAAGGCCAAGTGGCCGGTCCGGCTGTTCACCCTGGTTTTTGGCGCCTGCGCCTTTGAGAACTCGGTGATCAACTGGGCTTCGGACCACCGCCGCCACCACAAGCACACCGACCACGACGACGACCCCTACGACATCTCGAAGGGCTTCTTCTGGGCCCACATCGGCTGGATTCTCTTCAAGACGCTCCCCGAGCCGCCGCTCGACAACGTCGCCGACCTGCGCCGTGACAAGCTGGTGGTGTGGCAGGCCAAGTGGGACAAGGTCATCGCGCTCACCGTCGGGCTCATGCTGCCGGCGGTGCTCGGCTACCTCCACAGCGGGCCGATCGGCGCGCTCGGCGGTTTCCTCATCGCCGGAGTCCTGCGGGTCTTCGTCGTCCAGCAGTGCACCTTCTTCATCAACTCGCTTTGCCACACCATCGGCAGCCAGCCCTACTCGACGAAATGCAGCGCCCGCGACAGCTTTGTGATGTCGCTCGTGACCTTCGGCGAGGGCTACCACAACTATCACCACGAGTTCCAGCACGACTATCGCAACGGCGTGAAGCCGTGGAACTTCGACCCGACCAAGTGGGCGATCTGGTGCCTGTCGAAGGTCGGGCTGGCGAGCAACCTGCGGCGCGTGCCCCACGAGAAGATCCTTCTTGCCGAACTGCAGGAAGCCCGCCGCCGTGCCGATGCGGAAATGGCCCGTGTCGCCGCCTCCGACGACGCGGCATGGAGGGAGTCGGCCACCAAGGCGCTTGAGGCCCTCAATGAAAGGCTGACCGCCAGCTACCAGGAACTCGAGCGGATCGTCGCCGAGAAGGTCCAGCTCTCCCGGGAGGCGATCGATCGCTGGAGTTCCGAGATCCGCGAGATCCTGAGCCACATCGCCGAGCTCAAGGCCCAGCGGCTTCCGGTGGCGGCCTGACGGCCTGACGGCCTTTCCAATCTGCGATCGGGTTTCCCATTCCCTTGAAGTGACTTCCGGGTCAGCCTTCGGGGGTCCATGAACGAAACCTTCGCCATCCTCGCGGGCATCGGACTCGCCGCCGCCTGCGGCTTCCGGATCTTCCTCCCGCTGTTCATCGCCAGCATGGCGGTCCGTGCCGGGATCGACGGCGTGGCGGGATTCGAACTCGCCTCGTTGCTCGGGGAGGACCTGGCCTGGGTCGGCAGCACGCCGGCCATCATCACCCTGGGCGTGGCCACCGTCCTCGAGATCGGTGGCTACTACGTTCCCTGGCTCGACAACGCCCTCGACACGATCGCCACGCCCGCCGCCCTGGTCGCCGGCACCCTGGTCGCGTTTGCGCTCTTCCCGGGGGGAAACCAGGCCATCGACTGGGCCCTGGCCGCCATCGCCGGAGGCGGTACCGCCGGTCTGATCCAGAGCGGCTCCGTCGCCCTCCGGGGAGCGTCGACCGCCACCACGGGTGGCCTCGGCAACTTCGCCGTCGCGACGCTGGAACTGCTCGGGTCGCTGCTCGGATCGGTGCTCACGATCTTCCTGCCGATGCTGGCGGGAGGCCTCGCCCTGCTGCTGGCCTTCTTCGTCCTGGTGAAGGTCGCCAAGCGCCTCGCCCGGCGCCGCGCGGAGGCCTGAAAATTTTCTCCATCGACCCACCCGTGGACTTGCGCCGGGCACGGCGGAAAATACCTTTCCGGACACCGCCATGCCCTACGCCCAGAGGCCGCGCCGCCCGGCCACGCGACACCTGATCACCTTGGAAAGCCTCGACGCCGCGAACCGTCGGGTGACCGGCGAAATGTTCCGCCTCGGAATGTGGGTCGAGCCGCTCGACCAGGTCGGCCTCTACCTCGGTCATCGCGACCGCAGTTTCTACGGCTGGCATAGTGGCACGCCCGGCAACATCCACATCTCGCGGCTCAGCCTGCGCGACCTCTGCGACCGCCGTGGCCGCCAGACCCTGCTCACCGACATCCTGCGCCACGAGTGGTCGCACGCGGTGGCGGCCTGCTTTCCCGATTTCACCGCATCGCTCCGCTTCCTGCGCGCCTTCGGAGGCGACTACCACGACCCCCGGCCCGCGCGCGCCTACGATCCATCGCACCACGTCACCGAATACGCCGCCGAGATGCCCGCCGAGGATTTCGCCGAAGTCTTCAACTTCTTCCTCCGTCACAAGGGCCGGATCCCCCTGCGCCTGGCCAACAAGCCGGTCATCGTTCGCAAGTGGCGCTTCGTCGCCGCCATGGCCCGGCGCATGGCTTCGGGCAGGACCGCCTTCTGATCCCCCTTGAATGTCCGGAAGTTCAGTTCGTAGTTCCCCCTTTGGGAGGTCTTCACCGAAGGACCCGGAAACCACGGCACCCGGGTTCTGGCGATCACGGTGAAATGCGGAGTCGAACACGCTGCCAGAAGACCC
The DNA here is from genome assembly GCF_044385805.1 of Haloferula sp. A504. Taxonomy (NCBI): domain Bacteria; kingdom Pseudomonadati; phylum Verrucomicrobiota; class Verrucomicrobiia; order Verrucomicrobiales; family Verrucomicrobiaceae; genus Haloferula; species Haloferula sp. A504. The sequence goes on along the minus strand of NZ_JBISBU010000012.1, from coordinate 50,917 downwards.
CGTGAACGGGGAACTACGAACGCTTGGAAAGCACCGTGTCCTCGTAGCTCCGGACCTCGTCCAGCCAGGCGGGGCCGACCGGGACGCTACGACGCTTGCAGTATTCGTCCCAGACCGCGCCGATGGGAAAGCTCTTCATCTCCTCCTGCAGGGCGAGGCGGGTCGTGTAGTCGCCCTCCAGCTCCGCGGCTCGCAGGCGGTCGGTCGGCTCGAGCAGTCCGATCAGCAACCCGCGTAGGGTGTTGCGCACGCCGATGGCCCAGGCGGCGACGCGGTTGATCGAGGCATCGAAGAAATCGAGTCCGATGTGCACGCGATCCTCCACCCGGTTGGCGACGATCTCACGGGTGATCGCCTGCAGTTCGTCCGAGAGCGTGACGACGTGATCCGAATCCCAGCGCACGCCGCGCGAGACGTGGAGCAGCAACTCCGGCACGTAGAGCAGGCACGAGCTGATCTTTTCCGAGATCATCTCCGTCGGGTGGAAATGGCCGGCATCGAGACACAGCACGATCTGCTTTTCGGCGGCATAGCCCAGGTAGAACTCGTGCGAGCCGACGACGAAGGCCTCCGAGCCGATGCCGAAGAGCTTGGATTCGACCGCATCGAGATTGTTCGGAGTCGGCGAGGCCAGCACCTCGTCGAGCGAGGCCTTCAGGCGCTGGCGCGGTGCCATCCGGTCGGCCGGGGTGTCCTTGTAGCCGTCCGGGATCCAGATGTTGGTGACCGTCTTGTCGCCGAGTTGGGCGCCCATGTCGTCGGCGATCACGCGGCAGGCCTTGCAGTGATCGATCCAGAACCGGCGGACCCCGTCATCCGGTGAGGCCAGGGTCAGGCCACTGTCGGCCAGCGGATGGGCGAAGCACGAGGGATTGAAGTCGAGGCCGAGATTCTGGCTCTTGCACCAGTCGATCCACCCCTGGAAATGGCGGGTCTCGATCGCGTCGCGCTCGACCTTGGTATCCGTCTCGAGATAGATCGCGTGGAGGTTGAGGCGGTGGTCGCCGGGAATCAGCGAAAGCGCCTTCTCCAGGTCGGAGCGAAGCTCGTCCGGCGTCCGCGCCTTGCCGGGATGGTTGCCGGTGACGGCAAGACCCGAGCCGAGTTGGCCGTCGGGATTTTCAAATCCCCCGACATCGTCGCCCTGCCAGCAATGGATGGAAACGGGGATCTTCGAGAGACGCTCGAGCGCGGCTTCGGTATCGACGCCAAGAGTGGCGTATTGTTCGCGGGCTTGATCGTACATGGACTGAAAATGGCAAAGGACTGATGCGGAGATCAGCGTTTCACTAGATCTGAACCTCTGTGTCGGTCGGCTCGAGCTTGCGGCGACCGAGCCACGGCGTGGCGGCGGCGAACCAGAGAACCATGCCCGCCGTCATCAGATGGAAGGTCGTCTTCACCGGCAGGTCGCCGAAGAGGTGGATGAGGGGCGGGGCGATGGTGAGCACAAGGCCCGCCAAGGCGATGAACGGAAGGAGCTTCTTCATGGGATCAGGCTGTCTTGTGGAAGATTTTGCTGAAGATGACGTGGAGGATGGCGGTGGCGATCCAGCAGGGCAGGATGCAGAACCACGAGTCGATGCGATCGCCCTCGGGCGCGAACTTGATGAAGTAGGTCGCAACCGCCACCGGGATCAGCCAGGCCAATGCCACCGAGATATTGAATCCCGAGCCCTTGTGCTCGGCCGCAAACTGCTGGAAGCCCGCCTTCTTCGAAAAATACCAATCCGCCACGATCACCGCACCCATCGGGGCCAGCACGGTGCCGTAGAAACCCACGAAGCCCAGAAGCTTCCAGGCGAAGGCCGGAAAGACCCCGGCAATCGTCGCCACCGCCCCGGCAACCAGCGTCATCGTCGTCCGGGACGAGTTGGGAATCATCGCCTGGAAGGCAAGACCCGCACGGTAGATCGTCGGGTTGGCGGTGGTCCAACCGGCGACCACGACGCAGACGATTCCGGCAAGCCCCGCGACATTGGCCGCCATCGGACCCGGAACCGGGTTAGCATCGCCCGTCGCCTGGATCTGCGCCGCGAGCATGAAGGCGGCGGCGATCCACGCCATGTAGTGGCCGACATACATGCCCCCCGCCGCGGCCCATCCGGACGAGGCCTTCCGCGCGTAGCGGAACACCGAGAGGTCGGCCATGCCGATGTGCATCGCGGAGTTGCAGAACCAGGCGAACAGTGCGATCGACCAGAAGCCCATCGTGCTCTTGGCCTCGCCTCCCTGGGCCGTGGTGATCGAGGCGTTCCACACCTTGTTCAGCCCTTCCCAGTCAGCCGCACCGATCTGCTTGAGGGCCACCAGGCCACAGCCGAGAAAGACCAGCACCATCCAGGGCGAGGCGACATTGGCAAACCGCGCGACGAGGTCGTAGCCCTTGGCCGCCACCAGCGCGATCACCGCGCCGACGAGCAGGACGATCACGACGAAGGCGGCGTTGTTCGGATAGACCGAGTCGATGGTCGGCATCTCGATGTTGAAGGGAATGCCCACCGCCGTGGCGGAGACCGTGATCATCGCCCCGGCGAGGAAGCAGAAGAGGACTCCGTTCGCCAGGTTGTAGAGCTTCACCAGATTGCCGCCGGCGATCTTCTCCAACTGGTAGTAGAGCGTCATCCGCGCCCGCACGGCGATTGGCGCGCACAGGTAGCGCCAGCTCAGCACCGCCAGCAGGTTGCCGACGAACAGTCCGAGAAACACATCCTTGAGTGCCACCCCGCTCAGCAGGAACAGCGGCCCGATCATGAACTCGGTGCCGGCGGCGTGCTCGCCGGAATACATGCCCCAGAATTTTCCGGGGCCCTTGAGGGCGGAATCCGGCACCGGGCGGCGCTCGAACTCCTCGGTGGCGGCGTGTTGCTCTTCGGCCATGGGTTGAATTGGGTCGTGCGAGCAATGGCCAGACGCCCGTTCCCCGTCAAGCCAATCATGAAACGATTCTTGAAGGCGATTTTTGGGCTTCCGCCCCACCCGCCTTGCGCTCAGGTTGATTCGGAAAGCATTCGATGAGCGGAAAGCCAACAGGTCCCGGCCCCGGCAAGCGCGTGCGTCTCAAGGACGTGGCCGAACGCGCCGGGGTGGCGGTCAACACCGCCTCGACCATCCTCAACCGGCGTCCCAACTCGTGGGCTTCGGAGGCCACCGTCGAGCGCGTCTTCGCGGCGGCCGAAGCCCTCGGCTACCGCCCCAACCGGGCGGCGGTGGCCCTGCAATCGGGCCGGTTCCAGAGCATCGGGCTGCTGGTCGCCGACCTCAACAACCCCTACTTCACCCACGTCGCCTCACTCTTCGGCGAGGCCGTGGAGACGCTCGGCTACGATCTCGTGATCGAGAGCTGGCGCACCGACCTCGAGCGGGAAAAGAAACTCCTTCAAGACTTTGCCGAGCGCAACGTGGACGGCGTGCTGGCCTTCGTCAGCGACGTCGGCGCCCATCACGAGATTTTCCGGAATCAGGCTGCCGCCGGCGTCCCCTTCGTCGCCCTCGGCATGCCCGGCGCCGGCGAGGTCCCGGTGGACCTGGTGATGCCCGACTTCGCGCCCGGCCTCGCCGAAGCCGCCGCGGCCCTGCATGCCGACGGCCATCGCCGCTTCGCCATGCTCGATGCCCGCTCCCGGGGGCAGCGGGCCGGCAGGCGACCCGCGATCTTCGAGGAGAACGTGAGCTCACTGGATGGCGCGACCCTCGAGACCCTCCACTGCGGTCCGGCGATCGACGAGGCCCGCCAGGCCATGGCGCCCGTGCTGGCACGGCCCGATCGCCCGACCGCGGTTGTCGCCCTCAACGACCTCACGGCGATCGGGGTGATGCGGGCCGCGATCGACGCCGGGCTGAAGGTGCCCGGAGACCTCTCGGTGGTGGGCATCGACGGAGTGCCGATGGCGGCGCATCTTCCGGTGTCGCTCTCGACCATCGCCCAGCCCCATGCCGGCATGGTCGCCCGGGCCGTGGAGTTTCTGATGTCGCGGATCGAAGGCATCGATGACGCCCCGCGTCGCGCCGAATTCCCGACCACCTTCATCGCCCGCGAGTCGAGCGGACCGGCTCCCGGAAACTAGCCTCGATTTCTCAATTTTCGTACCAACGGCATGCCTGGCATATCAGCCTTGTCGCTTGAGTACGACCCGGCGGGCCAACAAGTGCTCAACCCCACAGGACAGACAGAATGACCACGAATAGCAGTCTTTGCATCGAGTCCCCGGCAGGGGATCCGGAACACTGGATCCTCGATCGGTCCGTCGACTTCCTGAATCATGGCTCCTTCGGTGCCTGTCCAAGGCCGGTGCTCGAGGCGCAGTCCCGGTATCGCGAGGAAATGGAGCGCGAACCGGTCCGCTTCATGACCGCCCGCCGCGGCCCCTTGCAGGACGAAGCGCGGCAGGCGCTATGCGACTTCCTCGGCTCCCGCTTCGAGGACATCGTGCCGGTGCCGAACTCGACCAGCGCCGTCAGCGCGGTGGTCCGGTCGCTCGACTTCGAACCCGGCGACGAGTTGCTCACCACCAACCACGCCTACAACGCCTGCACCAACGCCCTGCGCTACGTCGCGGAACGCTGCGGTGCCCAACTCAGGGTCGCCGAGGTGCCCTTCCCTCTCAGTGACGCCGAACAGGTGGTCGAGGCGGTGCTGGGGGCACTGACCGACCGCACCCGCCTGGTGATGCTCGACCACGTCACCAGCCCCACGGCGCTGATCTTTCCCATCGACCGTCTGGTCTCCGAAATCCAGGGCCGGGGGATTGACGTGCTGGTCGATGGTTCCCATGCACCGGCGATGGTGCCGCTCGACCTCGATGCCCTCGGCGCGGCCTACTACACCGGCAACTGCCACAAGTGGATGTGCGCACCGAAGGGCGCGGGATTCCTGCACGTGCGCCGCGACCGGCAGGAGCCGATCGTGCCTGCGGTGATCAGCCACGGGATGAACATGCGGCGACCCGGCCGCTCCCGGTTCCACGATCTCTTCGACTGGATCGGCACGATCGATCCGACCCCGTGGATCTGCGTCAAGGACTCGATCGAGTTCCTAGAGTCTGCCTTCCCGGGCGGGGCGGCGGGGCTCGCCGCGCGCAACCGCCGGCTCGCCCTGGCCGCCCGCGACCTGCTGTGCCGGGCCCTGAGTGGCGATCCCCCGGCTCCCAATTCGATGCTCGGGACGATGGCCACCGTGGTGCTGCCCGACGAGTCACAGCCGGACCAGATGGATTTCACCACCAGCCCGTCCCCCAGCCTGCCGCTCTACTGCCACTTGCTTCGCGAACACAACATCGACGTTCCGGTCTCACCGTGGCCGGCACCACCACGCCAGACCCTGAGAATCAGCGCCCAGGCCTACAATCATCTGGCCCAGTTCGAGCGGCTGGCGGAGATCCTGAAACAGCAATTCACCCGGACTTCATGATGACCACTCCCGATCCAGGCACACTCAGCCGAACCCTGAGCGCAGCGGCCCTGTGCGCCCTGTTTACCGCCGCCCATGCCGAGGTCGAGGATATCGACTGGCCGGAGTTCATCGCCCGCCACGACATGCGCTTCGAGCAACTCCCGGCCGGCTGGACCGAGGCGCCGCACTTCGGCAACGCGATGCTCGGATCGATGCTCTATCAAGCCGACGACTCGCTGCGGCTTCAGGTCTTCCGCGCCGACGTTCACGACCACCGCGACAACAGCTGGGGCTGGACGGCCTACAGCCGTCCGCGTCTGCAAATCGGGCACTTCTCTCTCCACCCGGTCGGCAAGCTCACCGGCTGCCATTGGCGCAAGGACCTCTGGAATGCCGAACTCACCGGCACCATCACCACCACCGAGGGAGAAATCCGCATCCGCCACTACGTTCACGCGGAGGACATGGCGATCGTCACCGAGTTGACCCCCGACGACGGCGAGCGTGCCTGCCGCTGGACCTGGCACCCGGAGGAAGCCCGCACCACCCGACCCGGCTACCCGAAGAACGAGGCCGAACTCCAGCGCTTCGTCAAAAAATACGGCGAGCTCTACCAGGACATGCACGTCCCGTGGAAGCCGAACCCGGACGGGCGGCTGGAAACGCGCCGGGGCACCCAAGTCTGGATTCAAGACCTGCTGGCCGGCGGCGGCTACGCCACCGCCTGGGGCGAGCGGACCGAGGGCAACACCCGCACCCTCGTCGCTTCAATTGCCAACAGCTATCCCGAACAAACCGCTCCCGACACCGCGGTGGCCGAGGTCCGGCGGGTCCTCGCACTCGATCGCGATGCCCGGGTGCGCGGCCACCGGGCGTGGTGGCACGACTACTACCCTCGTAGTTTCGTCACCCTGCCGGACAAGGATCTCGAGTCGCTCTACTGGCAGACGATCTGCCGCTTCGGCTGCACCAGCCGGGCCGGGCGCTGCATGGTCGACACGCCGGGGATCTGGTTCCAGGGGAAGTCCTGGCCCTATTTCACCACCGACTGGAACATCCAGAGCGCCCACTGGCCGGTCTACACCGCCAACCGCCTCAAGCAGGGCCGGGCGCTCATCGACCGCCTGCACGAACAGCGGGATGAACTCATCAAAGCGGTACGCCCGGTCGAGTGGCAGCAGGACTCGGCCTACCTGCCGCTGGCCGTCGCCTGGGACATGCGCGGCCAACGCGACGGTGACAAACGCTACTTCCACCTCGTCGGCAACCTGCCCTGGGCAATGCACAACGCCTGGTGGCAATACCGCTACTCGATGGACGAGGACCTGCTGCGCGAGAAGGTCTTTCCGCTGCTCCGCCGGGCGGTCAACCTCTACCTCCACATGGTCGTCGAGGAAGACGACGGGACCCTGCGCCTGCCGCCGACCTACTCGCCGGAAACCGGCGTCTTCGAGGACTGCAACTTCGACCTCGCGCTGCTCAAATGGGGCTGCCTCACCCTGCTCAAGGCCAGCGAGCGCCTCGGCATCGACGACCCGCTGATCCCCCGCTGGAAACAAGTCGCCGAAAACCTGCCGGACTACCCGGCCGACGAGCACGGCTACCGCCTCGGCCGCGACCGGACCTCCTCGGCCAACCACCAGCACTTTTCCAACCTGCTGATGATCTATCCGCTGTTCCTGGTCAACATCGAGCAGGAGGGCACCCGCGACGTCCTCGAACGCTCCTTCGAGCGCGCGCTGGGAACCGCCGGCCCCGGCCAGCGGCAGGCCATGGTCCAGGCCCACGCCGGCCCGATCGGTGCCGCCCTCGGCCTCGGCGACCGGACATTGGTCAGCCTCGAGCGCCTGCAGGGCGACCTCTACCCGAACGGCCTCTGGTATGAGAGCCCCTGCATCGAATCGACACTCGCCGCCGCCAACATCATCCAGGACATGCTGCTGCAGAGCTGGAGCAACCCGGCGCGCGACGAACCGGGCCCGATCCGCATCTTCCCTGCCCTGCCCTCGGCATGGAAAGACGTCGAGTTCCGCGACCTTCGTGCAGAGGGGGCCTTCCTCGTCAGCGCCAAGCGCAGCAAGGGCAAGACCGAGTGGATCCGCATCCGCAGCCTGGCCGGCGAACCGTGCCGGGTGCGGCCCGGGATGGAGGGCGAGATCATGGCCGAAGGCCCCGGCAACCCGCAACCCGTCCAAGTCGCCCCCGGAGTCTATGAACTGCAACTCGAACGCGGCGAGGAAGTGATGCTGAAAAGCGCCCCATCCACTGTCCGTTAGACTGGAATCCATCATCCGACTTGCCACGCGGGACGTGCTGACTTGCCGCCCAAAAAAGCTCCAATCCGTTGAAACACCTCGTCCTGGCCCTCTGCCAAATGCTAGCAATCGCTGCGGGTAGCGCCGCGGAGGATGCGGCGAAGTTCGCCGATGCGCCACCGGCCCTGCCGCGTGAGCCGGTCGATTGGGTGGACTGCCTGATTGGAACCTCCTCGTCGCGGTGGATGTTGTATCCGGGGCCCTCGATGCCCTTCGGGATGGTGAAACTCAGCCCGGACAACCAGGGCGACGACCCGGCCCGGCGGCACTGGAAGGCGGGCTACGAATACACCATCGACAACATCATGGGCTTCAGCCACGTCCACTCGTGGACGATGGGCGGGCTGCTCACCATGCCGGCCACCGGCCCGCTGCAAACACAGCCGGGGCCGGAGGACGATCCCGACGCCGGCTACCGGAGCCGGTTCCGGCACGAGACGGAAACCGCCGAGCCTGGCTACTACGCCGTCACCCTCGACGACCACGGCATCCGCGCCGAGCTGACCTGCACCACCCGCGCGGGTTTCCAGCGCTACACCTTCCCCGAATCCCGGGAGGCACGCATCCTGTTCGATCTGTGGATCCCCACCGAATACGGCACGCAGGTCACCAAGGCCGTGGTGGAAAAAGTCAGCGACACGGAAATCGCCGGCTCCGTCGAGATGTCTGCCGGCCTCCACTACAAGGCCGTTCATTACCAGGATTACACGTTGCATTTCGTGGCGCGCACCAACAGGGCCTTCGACAGCATGGACCGTTGGCAGCGCGATGCGGTGTCACGGGATGTCAAGGCGCTGAACGGCCGGGGAGACAACGGCGTCTGCCTCAACTTCAGGACGGCGCGGGGCGAGCATATCCTGCTGCAAACCGGCATCTCGCTGGTGAGCATCGAGCAGGCCCGGCTGAACCTCGATACGGAGATGAAACCCTACGGATGGGATTTCGACGCCTGCCGCAAGGCCGCCCGCAAGACCTGGAACGACCTGCTCGGACGGGTCACGGTCGAGGGCGGCCGGGAGAGCGACCGCCTGAAATTCTACACCAACCTCTACCGGGCGTATTGCGCCCGGACCATCTGGTCGGACGTGAACGGGAAATACACGGACATGTATGAGCGGGTGCAACAGCTTCCCGATCCCGACTCCCCGGTGTATGGCAGCGATGCCCTCTGGAACACCTTCTGGAACCTCAACCCGCTGTGGAACCTCGTCACGCCGGACGTCTCGGAAAAATGGGTCCGCTCGTTGCTCGAAATCCACGACAAGGGCGGCTGGCTGCCGAAGGGGCCGACCGGCATCGAGTATTCATCCATCATGGAGGCCTCCCACGCGATTCCGCTCATCGTGGCGGCTTACCAGCACGGCATCCGTGGATACGATGTGGAGAAGGCCTTCGAGGCGATGCTGCATAGCCAGACGACACCGGCGCGCAACCACCCGGCCGGCGGACATGTCGGCAACAGGGATTTGCAACCCTACCTCGAGCACGGCTACGTCCCCATCGGCAAGGGCTTCGCGTCCAATACCCTGGAGTATGCCTACGACGATTGGTGCGTCGCGCAGATGGCCCTCGCAGTGGGCCGCGAACGGGAATACGAACAGTTCTCCAAACGTGCGGAAAACTGGCGGAACCTTTTCGACAAGGAAACCGGCTTCATGCGGGCACGTCACCCGGACGGGAGCTGGCAGAAGGACTTTAATCCCTACGGCAGGGAGGGCGGCTGGGTCGAGGGCAACCCCTGGCAATACACCTGGTTCGTGCCGCAGAACCTGCCCGCACTCATCGAACTCATGGGCCGCGAGCGTTTCGTGGAACGACTCAACGAGGGCCTCGAAACATCCTCCCGGCACGACTTCAACGCCCCGAATGACCGCATGTCCACGGTGCCGATCAACCACGGCAACCAGCCGAGCATGCAGGTCGCCTACCTGTTCAACCACGCCGGGGAGCCCTGGCTCACCCAGAAGTGGACGCGCTCGATCATGGACCGCTATTACGGCGACACTCCGCACGACGGCTGGCCCGGCGATGAGGATCAGGGTCAGGGCGGAGCCTGGTTCGCCATGAGTGCGCTGGGCCTGTTCCAAACCGACGGCGGGTGCCGCGTCGATCCCATCTACGAAATCGGCTCACCGCTCTTCGACCGCGCGGTGATCCGGCTGGATCCCGCCTACCATCCAGGCGGGCGGTTCGTCGTCGAGGCCCGCAACAATTCTCCGAAGAACATCTACATCCAATCCGCCACCCTGAACGGCAAACCGCTCGACCAACCATGGTTCTACGCCAGCGAGGCGCTGGCCGGCGGACATCTTGTGTTGACCATGGGTGCCCAACCCAACAAGGCCTGGGGCACCGGCACCGCCGGCGTCCCACCCCCACCCCGTCACGGCACGGAAAAATGATCTCCCGCTCACCCACCTGCTTCCTTCACAAAAGTCAGGAGCCTTGGGCAAGCGGCTTGCTGGTGATGAGGCCGATGCCGCGGCCCTCGTTGCCGACCGCGTTGTAGAACAGGTAGTAGGTCTCGTTGGCCGGGTCCCAGACCAAGGAGATCTTGTGGGCGTACTGCTTGTCGAGCCCGGACGGATTCCCGCCGGCCTTGTAGAGCGGCTCCGGATCGACGGTCCAGTGGAGCAGGTCGCGCGAGAAGGCGGCCATGATGTGCGCACCGCCCCGGCCAACCCCGAAGAAGAAGGCGGTCCAGTGGTCGCCGTCGCGGAACACCTTCGCGTCGGCGGAGAATTGTTGGTTGTAACTGCCCTTGGGACCGTGGGGGATCACCGGGTTTTGCGGGTGGCGCCGCCATTCAAGAAGGTCGTCCGAAAACGCCAGTCCGAGCTGCTCGATCTTGCCGTTGGCGGCGTTGTAGAAGTTGTGGTAGCGCCCGCCATGCTCGACCAGCCACGGCTGATAGATGCAATCCTGCTCCCATTCGCCGCAGTCATCCTGGTGGATCGACAGGATCGGCTCGTCCTTGGCGCGCCGCCAGCTCAGTCCGTCGTCGCTCACAGCGACGCCCTCGTATCCCGGCCGCAGCTCGTAGCCGCCCTGGCGCGGATAGGCGCCGTAGAGCGACCAGAATTTCCCGTCCTTTCTCTTCAGCGTGCGCGGGGCCCTGATATCGTATGACTCGTAGAGGTAGGCACCGAGCACGACTCCGCCGTGGTCGAATTCGCCCTCCGGCCCGTAGCCCATGGCGAGGCGCGGGTTGGTCCAGTTCACGAGATCCTCGCTTTCGGCCACGAACGACTGGTAGCCCCTGCCATCGAAACCGATGAACGACAGATACCATTTCGGATCACCGGGGAGCTGGAACACGGTGGGCACATCGGTCATCCTGACATCCCCGTAGCCCTCGATTCCGGGCTTGGCGGGAATGACATGATCCGGGTGGTAATGCCAGCCGCGGTAGGGTGCCGACCACTTCGCGAGTGTCGCCGCATCGATCTCCGGCAGCTCGGCGGCATGCAGGACGCCGGCGGCCAGGATGAGCACCAGGGATTTCATAATGCTCGATGAGTGGAGTGCTCTCAGGGCCCGGTCACGACGGCTTCGGGCGGCAGTTGATATTCGTATTCCGCCGCGAGGCGGTTGAGTTCGGCCCGCAGCGGCTTGGTGAACGCTGCATCCTTGGCGAGGTTGCGGGTCTCGTAGGGGTCCTTCGCCAGATCGAAGGCCTCGGTGAACTCGGGCTTGCCGTGGTAATGGACGAGCTTGGCGGTGGTGGTGCGCACGCCGACGCAGGTCGGGGTGTCGCCGAGGTCCTTGTAGTAGTAGGCGAGGAAGGACTGGCGCCAGTCGGCCGGCTTGTTGCCCGCGGCGAGCGGCTTCCAGCTGACACCGTGCATTTCCGGCCGGGCCGGCAGTCCGGCGAGGTCGAGCCAGGTCGGCGCGAGGTCGATGTTGAGGACCATTTCATCGACGACGAGCCCCTTCGGGAACTCGCGCGGATAGCGGACGAGGAACGGGATGAGCAAGGATTCCTCGTAGAGCGCGCGCTTGTCGCCGCAGCCGTGTTCGCCGAGGAAATAGCCGTTGTCGCTGGTGTAGACGACCACGGTGTCGTCGGCGATCTTGAGTTCGTCGAGCGTGTCGAGCAGGCGGCCGAGGTTCTCGTCGATGCCCTTGATATGCCGCAGGTAGTCGAGGTGGACGGCGTTGTCGGCGAGGCCGCGCGGGTATTCGCCGGTTTCCGGGTCCGGTTTGTGATAGATCGCCGGGACCTTGAGATTCGGCACGGGACGGCTGGTTTCGCCGGCGTAAAGTTCGCGCAGGCGCTCGGGCAGGTTGGCCCCGCCGCGGCGGTTGTGCGGGCTCTTGAAGCCGAGCACCATCGAGAACGGCTTGGCGGCATCCCGGTTCTGCTTGAGCCATTCGATGGCGAAGTCGGTGCTGACGTCATCGACCCAGCCCTTGGTCTGCACCATCTCGCCGTTGATCTGGAACGGGCAGTCCTGATAGATGCCCTGGTTGATGAAGCTGGCCGAGTGCTGGAACCCGGGGCGACCCTTCTGGTTGCCCATGTGCCACTTGCCGAAGTAGGCGGTGCGGTAGCCGGCGTCGCGCAGCAGCGTGGCATGAGTCACCGAGTCCTCGGGGAAGGGCGTGTGGTTGTTGGTGATGCCGTTGACATGGTTGTAGAGGCCGGTGAGGAAGGCCGCGCGGCCGGGCGAGCAGATCGAGTGCACGACGAAGGCCTGGCGGAAACGCACGCCTTCGGCCGCGAGGCGGTCCATCGCCGGCGACTCGAACCAAGGGAAGCGCGCCTTGTCGCCCTGCTCGCGCTGGACGACCCCCATCGCGTCCCAGCGGTGGTCGTCGGCGATCACGAAGATGAAGTTCGGCCTTGCCACCTCGGCGTGCGCGATGAGCGGGAGCGTCGTCACGGCGGACAGGAGCCGGCCGATGGCCGCAAGACGGCACCAGGCGGTGCGGAGCGAATCCGCGAGCCTGAAGACCATGGTTCCACGCGGACGGGACGTCGAAGGGAACAGGGAGTGACGGTAGTGCTTCATGTCTTTCACTGAAGGTTTTCTCACTTGATGAAGCCCTCCTCCGCGGTCCATGCCGCGTCCAGCGGAAGCCCATGGTAAGCCCGCGCGAGGGTGGCGATGTTGCGGTCGTCGCCCCTCAGTTCACGGACCGGACGGCTGAGGATGGGCTCCAGCGGAACCAGGCCGCTGCCATGCTTGCGAGGCTTGGTGAAGCCGTAGAGCCCGACACCCGCCGCCTGGGCCTCGGGAACCACCTTGGTGGCGTCCATGCGGTTCCAGAGCGCCAGGCAGGTGATGAGCCGGGTGTGTTCGCCGACCATGTTCTTCGCTCCCTGGATGCGTTTCATGTCGCCGGACTCGTTCATCAGCCAGTCGGCCTCCCTGTACATGTCGGAGTTGATGACATGCGGATGGTCCATGTGGTTGCTCGTCACCCAGATGATGCAGTCCGGGTTCGCCTCCTTGGCGGCCTTGCGAATGGCTTTCCAGCAACGGTCGATGGCCTTGCGGCTGTAGGCGAGGTCCTGCTCCTTCGTGAGTTTCCCCTCGCCGGGAAATGGCTCACCCATCAACTGCTGGTAGAGTTTCTTTTCGCAATCGAGCCACTTGCCCCCGGTGGAGAGCCGCTTCGGCTGCCACAGCCAGTCGATCATGAAGCCATCGATCCCGGTCTTGCTGACGGCGTCGGTGATCGACTTGGAAAGGTAGTCGAGATACTCGTCGGTGTAGGGGATGTGATAGTCGGCGGGCGCGCCGTAGCTGAGCTCGGGGTGGTCCGCGGCCCACTTCGGGTTGGCGGAAATGCAGAAGTATCCGAACACGAGCATGCCTTCCTGATGACCGAGACGGACCATCTCGGGCAGGAAGTCGTGCTTCAGTCCCGGTTGTTCCGGCACGAAGCCGTTCTTGTACCAGGCGTATCCGTTGCAGGACACCGCGAAGGTCTGGATGACATTGGCGCCGATGGCCTTGTACCAGGCGACATGCTGCGCGGGATCCGCCTGGCTCCACGATCCGGGAGCAGCGAACTGGCGCCTGCCACCCCAGTTGAAGTCCAGGCAGTAGGACTTGATGCTGTCAGGCACCGCAGGCTTGGCCGCCCGGACGGTGTCGGGGCAGACGTGGCAGGCGATGGCAAGGGCGGCGGCGATGCGGAGGTGGCGGAAGTTCATGGTTCTGGGAGTTGAGTGGGGATTCTTGTCCGTGGTTGCTTTCATGATGGTGCGCCAGGGGGGCGAATCTGCATTCCTGGATAACCTACTTCTCGAGTTCGATCATCGCCCGGCCGAGGGCGTCACCGGTGAGCAGGTAGGTCTCGGCGTTGTGATTGTAGTGGAAGCCCTGGCCCTTCGGTGACACGGACTCATCGCGCCAGTAGCCAGTGGTATCGACCGAGCCCACCGTGCCCGCGAGGTCCGGATGGCGCTCGGGATCGCTCACCGCTAGCTGCGCCTTGAAAATGACGTCGGCGCTGCTGCCCGGGTCCCAGCCACCGCCGCCGAAGCCGACCGTGGCCACCGTGAAGGGCGCATCCTTGACGGTGTTCCCGGGATAACGGTCCTCATAGTAGTTGCGCAGGCTTTCGATCAGGTTGACGAGGTTCTGCTCGTATCGCAACGCCGCGGCACCGGCCTCGCCGGAACCCTGCTCGCCGCCGTCCTTGTGACCCTGCCACCAGACGAAGCCGGCGATCTCGAACCCCTGGTCCGCCCACTGCGGATACTCAGTGGCGAAGTGGTCTAGGATGTCGGTGACGTTGAAGACCGAGTAAACCTCCCAGTTCTTCTTCCAGTCCGCGCCGGACCCGGGTTCGTTGGTCTTGCTGGATCGATGCTCCGCCGTGGCGAGGTAAACCACGCCGCCATGGCGGACCTGCGAGCCTTTCGGGTAGGAAAGGTCGGCCGCCCAAGCGGGCGCACCCATATCGGCCCCGTCGAGAAAGCAGTCGTCGTATTGCTTCCCGGCATACCACACGAAGGGACTCGCCCCCCCGTCCGCCGGCCAGCGGTTGGGCGACTGGCCGTAGCCGGCATAGGTGAAGGTTTCGCCGTCCTCGGTGCGGTCGAAAGACCCGCTGCCGGGGGGCAGGAAATCCCAGCTCAGGCTGCGGTTGCCGATGCAGCTCTTGATAAGGAGGACCGGCGCGTCGTGGTGGTATCCCATCACATGGCCAAACCCGAGTTCGGGCCCGAAGCTGTCGCCCGCCACGTCAGGCTTGAGCGGTCCGGCACCGATGTCGGAGACCACGCCGCGGTAAAAGACATCGTTGCGCACCGTCCAGCCTCCGGACGCTTCGTCGAGCATGTTCGGAAAGCGGTTCTGGACCTTGGTCACGGTTTCCAGCGTCCCCGGGCCCTCGCCGTAAACTCGCCCGAAGCCGACCATGTTCGACTGCCCGGAGAGGATGTAAACCTTCACCGGCTTGCCGGTGGCACCCTGGTCCGCGGGGTCGGGATCGGGCAGCGGCAGCGGGATGCCGGGCTGGTCCTGCGGGTCGGTCGGGTCGGTGAACGAAGCCGCCACCTCATACCAGTCGCCCGCCCGGTCCCCATCACTGTTAGACAGGTTCGGGTCAGTGCCGGTGTTGGTGGCGTCGACGAACTTCCCGGTGTTCGTTTCCACCGTATCGGAAAGGCCGTCGCCATCGCTGTCGACTACGGCGGGGTTGGTCCCGGTGTTGGAGGAATCGATCCACTTGCCGGTGTGCGTTTCCGCCCGGTCGCTCAAGCCATCGGCGTCGGTGTCGGCCAGGGTCGGATCGGTCGCCGGACGCCCCCCGGCACCCGCAACTTCCGCGCCATCTTCGAGTTGGTCGCCGTCGCTGTCCGGGTTGTTGGGATCGGTGCCGTGGAGATACTCGCCGAGGTTGTCGAGACCGTCGTCATCCGGGTCGTCGCCGGGCTTGAGCGCGGTCGCGGAGGCCGGGCGGGTGTGCGCCAGCTCGAAGGGATCGGGAATCCCGTCGCCGTCGGCGTCGGTGGCCCATTCGAGGCGCTTGCCGTTGATCTGCAAGGCGCCGTTCAGGCCGCCGATGGTGCCGAGGCGGTCGTCGGGATCAAGGGTGCCGGTGATGCCCCCGGTGGCGCTGACGAGCACGTAGGCTCCCGCCTCGACGCCACCCAGATCGGTGAAGGTGAAATCGCTGAAACCGAGCGCCCCATCGCCGATGTCGACCGTGCCGGTGACCTCGATCCGGTCGCTCGGCCGGCCCGCGGCGTCGAGCTGGAGTTCGATCGTGCCTTCGCCCGCGGCCAGCGCGGAAAGGTCAAGCGTTCCCACGATGCCGAGCGGACCGGTCGGCGCTCCCGGAGCGAGCTTTCCACCGGCGGGCACCACAAGATCGTTCTTGATCGGACCGGTGCCGGCCAGCGTGCCTCCGGTGAATTGGAAGCCCGAGTAGACGCACTCGACCGGTCCGTGCAGGGCGAGGGTGCCTTCCGCGAGCTTGATGGTGCCGATCCGCGTGCCGCCCTCGACCGTCCAGGTGCCCGGCCCCTCCTTGCGGAAATCGGCGTAGCGGTTGCCGCCCTCGAAATCGACCTCGCCGATGGTGTTGCCGGTGGTGGAGCCCGCGAAGGTGATCCCGCCTTTGTCGCCCTTGCCGCTTTCATAGGGCAGCATCACGCCGCCGAGCGCCATGCTGCCTTCGGTGGGCGCAAAGGTGAGGCCGAGATAGATTCCGCCGGAGTTGTCGGCGATCCGCACGGCCGGCTTGCCGGTGATCGCCGAGGTGATGGTGTGGTCCACGTTCGGAACCGCATTCGTGATCGTGCCGCCGGGCCCGAACTTCAGGGTGTGTCCCTCGATCCGGAATCCGGAGCTGGCCGCGGTGAACTCGAGCGCCTTGAGACTCACGTCGCCGCCCAGCGTCACCGTGCCCGGTGTGCCCTCGAAGACAGCCTTGCCGCCGTCAACCCACGCCGCGTCATACGGGCCACCGGAAACGGGGCTCCAGGATTTCGTTGTCGCGTCCCACTTGCCGCCACCCGAGCGGTAAAGGACGGTTTCGGCCTGCGTCGCCGGGATGACGAGCACAGCGGCGATCAGGAGTTTGAAGGAACAGCTCTTGGTAAATGGTCTCATCGAGAGTTTCGGTTTTGATTCGTTGGAAATGCCCGGTGCCCGGCATCCCGTCCGGGCCCTCCCATTGCTACAGGACCGGGACGCGGGATCTTCATGAAATCCTCCGGACAAGCTCACCCAAAGCGGGCAGGCCGGGGATCCTCCGCCAGCGGCACGCCTTCCTTCACGACATCAACGGCACACCGGCTCTCAGACCGGATCGAGGCGGAGGGTGAAAGAGTGGTCGACTCCACGGCGCCAAGGGTCCCTGCCGGTGGCGAGGAAGTGGGGCGAGAACGTCCTGACATCGAGCGTGTGACCATCGGGTCGCAGGGTGAGAAGGCGCAGCCAGCCGTCGCCGCCGTTTCCCCGCTCGTCGGAGCCGCCGCCGAGGCCCTGGGCATTGAAGAGCATCTGGTGGACGCTCCGTCCGTGGTCGTTGGGATCGCTGCGATAGCCGACGTGGCGTCCCATGACGTGCCCGCAAAAGACGAGATCGATCTGCCTGGCAGGCTTGACGAGGGCTCTCCAAAGATCCTCGCCGTCGTGGGTGTCGCCGGATTTCCCGGTGGGATACCAATGGGCATTTCCGGGGCGCGAGTGGTCGCCACAGCGGCGGTTGTCATCGTTCAGGTAGGAGTGGACAAGCAGGAGGCCGCGGTGCGAGGCGAACTCCGGGCGGGCCATAAGCTGCGAGGCCCATTCCACCGCCGCCTTCCGCGGGCCCCATTCGAGGGCGACCACGACCCACGGCGGGCCGTGCGGCGGAGTGATCACATAGGCCGCGTTCTCAAGCGTCCGCGCGCCGAACGAGTTGGGCGCGGATTCAATCCAGATCCCCCGGCCGCGGCCGTCGGCGACCAGGGGGTTGTCGGTGAGGGAAAAATGGTTGTTGAAGCGGGTGCGGCGGTCTTCGGCGTTGCGTTCGCCGTAGTCATGATTGCCGGTCGCGATGATCACGGGCACCCGGTCGTCGAGGATCGACAGAGCCCGTTTCGCCGATGCCCACTGCTCGGCACCATTCCGGTCGCCCCAGCCCCGGCCGCCGCCCACGGCGATGTCGTTCTGTTCGACGAGGTCGCCGACGTGCAGGGCGAGCCCAATGTTCCAGGGTTTCGCGTGATCCGCGACCCAGCGCGTCATCGACTCGAAGATCGGCTGGTTCTTGGCGAACTTGGCGTAGTTCTGGGTGTCGGGAAACACCACCGTCGTCCATCCCGCGCCCGGACCGGATGCCGCATCGGGAAAGTCCTTGATCGCCAGTGGCCGGGCGGCCCGGGCGGAGCGGAATCCGGCGACCGACGCGCCGGTGCCAGTGGCCATCGCCATGAATTTTCTGCGGGACAGGGACATGAGGGAGTTGCGCTGGGTGGAACTCATTCGCCCAACGGGACGGGTGGACTACGGGAAAAAAAGGCGGATTCCTGCACCGGTTTGGCTTCCACCTCCTCAGGCCTGATGCCCAGTCGCACCCGGCGCGGCTCCTCCGCTCCGGGGTTGCCGTTCGGAGAATCGGGGAACGAAAGGTGTGGATCCGGATTTCATTCCCGGGTTGTTCATTCGGCTTCTTCAAACACGTCCTGGATCGCCTCCAGCATCATAGTTTTATTGCCTTGGGTCGGCGCGACGATGCCTCCCTCTCCGAATTCATTCCATGCATAGATCGTGAAGGCCTTGCGCATGGTGCCGTCCTTGCGCGGCAACCCGAGTGACGGGTGTTCCGCCAGCGCATCCCTCATTGCCCGGAGTTCCCCGGCCCATTCGTCACGGGTCGGAAAGCTGAAAAAGCGTTGGTAGTGCGGTGGTGCCTTGGGATACGTCCACGGGCGCGGGTTCCAGCCGGCGGCGAGGTAGGGCATCCAGGGAAGCGGATCGTCGACGCGGTTCGCAAGCGTCCCGCGGGCCTGGGCGGCAAGCGTTGCGTAGGAGTGCTCGGCGGCTCGTTCCTCGACCTCCGGGACGCACATGTAGGTGCCAGTGAAATCGAAGAGTGCGGCCGGCGGCCACTTGGCACCCAGCGGCGGCGTTTGGCCGGAAATCCCGACCCCGATGATCATCTCGCCCAGGCCGGCATCGCGCACCGCGGCCCGCAGGGTGTCGAGACGCTGCCGGCAGAGGTCGAGGTCGTTGTCATTCGCCCGCAGGAACTCGGTGATGCCGTGGATCTTGAACACCAGACGACCGTCAACCCGCAGGTAGCTCGGGTGCTTCATCGCTTCCACCCAAGGAGTAATGCAGGCGGCCCACTCTTCCTCACCCACCGCCGAAAAATTGGGCGAGTTGCAGTATTCGATGCAGAAACGCATCTTCCCGGCCTCGGGTGAGGTGAGGAAGGTTTCGAGGCCCCGGTTTAGCCGCGGCGCGTGTTGGGTCTCCCGGCCGCCGGGCTTCGGGAAGTACCAGAGGATGGCGAAGAAATCGACGCCGTGGCCGGCGGCCGCCACGATCTCGCGATCCATGGTGGCCTGGTCATTGTATTCGCCGAGCAGCGGCACGCGCTCCGGATAATCGGGACGCCAGTCCGGCTGATCGATACTCCAGCCCTGTCCGTGCCACTTGTTTGGCAGCTCCTTCCACCAGCCGGCGAAGTAGTTGACACCCACCAGCACGCCATTGTCGGGCTCTCCGAAGTCACCCATCTTGCGGACGAACAGGGGCCAATCCGTGGCCGCATGATGAAGCCGCGGCTGTTCGAAGCAGTCGTAGGTCCAGAACAACATGCCACTAACGCCGGCATCCAGCGCGAGGTCGCGCACCCGCACCATGCTGTCGACGGCCTCCCCGAAGGTCTCCTCGACATGGTCGAAGGCTCCGAGTTCGCCCATGATGACGGGTTTTCGCCTGAGGATCCCAGCCATCTCCGGCGTGAAGAACCCCGTCGATGCCAGATTCAGGCGGAAGGCCTCGTCCACCGACTCGTTCCGGTTGTTCCGGTAAAAATGCACATCGAGGAAATCGAGCGGCCCGGCGCCAAGCGACGTCAAAGTGGGTGGGTAGCGTTCGTCCTTGGTCTTGCCGGGCCACACCCCGGCGTGAACCGCCGGGTCCTTGCCGACGGCCCGCGGGACGAAGACCCCCTCGGCCACCAGCATCTCCGGATCGATCGCTTTCACGGCCGCCAACATGCGTTCATGATAGTGAAGGTACCCCTCGTCCATCAGCGCCTGCCGCTGGTCGGTGGAAGCCATGTCATAGGTCCTGCCGTTGGCCGCGGTGAACGCTCCCTCCTTCATGGTGAAGGGCCACTGGTCGGCACGCAGATAGGCTTCGTTCTGGCATTGCAAGCCCAGCAAGGTGGGCAGGAGGCGCGGCTCCTTCTCCTTCACGTAGGTCAGGAACGAAGTGACATGTTCGACGCGGGCATCGATCCCCTCCCTGGTGAGAATCAGGGCGTTTTTGTTGTGACCGTTGCCGTGAATATTCCGGTGTCGATAGTAAGCATTGAGCGGAATGCCACCGTCGCCGAAGGTCGGAAACACGCGGATCCCATGGCGCGTCGCCCGGCGCAGGAAATCCAGCACGTTCTCCATGTAGGGTTCGTAGAGCGCCCCGGTGGTCCCGAAGTCCCCCGCGATGCCGGGATTGACCTTGGTGCGGCCGATGATGAACACCCGCACCGTGTTGTAGCCCGCCTGGCTCAAGGCACCGAACATCGCCTCGGCCTGCTCGGGATCGTAGTGCGCCCTGGTGTTCTCGGTATCGGCATTGAAGGTGGCGTGGTCACCCCGCAGGCGCACGTAGTTGAAGCCCTTCACGAAGAAAGGCGCCTTGGAGCCGGCGTGAACAAACCGCGCCCTGTCGCCGCCCGGTTGAATACCGATGCGTTCAAGCGGCTGGAACGGCTCCTGCCCTGCCGCAAGCAGGGAAGAGGCGAGAAGAACGGGGAAGAGAATGCGTGCGGTCATTTGGCGGGGCTGGATATCTTGTCGGAACGATTCACCCGCTCCATGACCAGCACCCAGTCCTGCGGTGATGGCACGTTCGGTGACTTCCACTCGCCGGAGAGCTTGTGGACGCCCAGATCGTAGCGTCGTCCGGAAACCGGGTCGAAATAGAAGGCCGACCAGGATCCGGGCTGGATTCCCTTCATCGCAATGCCGCCCCACTGGTAAACGCCGCGGATCGGCTGATAGATCACCCGCACCCTGCCTGGGATCCCGGCGGCAAAGGCATCTTTCCCGACCCATTCGGGATGCTCCGCGAACTGCTGCCACGGCAGGCTTTCGAGCAGTGCCTTGCCCCGACCGAGCTGGGCGGAGCCCGGGAAGTGCATGCCCTCGTTCCAGGTCGTCAGGTCGTAGGGTTGATGATCCCAGCCTCCCCAGTTGCCGTGCTCTTCCGGCGTGCCCATGTGCCAGATGCCGGCGGCTCCGTAGGTGTGACCGGCCGCGCCGGCCAGCATCAGGGCCCAGAACTGATACCGCTGCAGGTAGTCGGGGTTTTGCTGCATGTGGAGCTCATAGCACGACTCACCGCTGACAAATGGTTTCAGCGGGCTGTCGTCCGCCGATTTCCTGAGCTTGGCGAGCACCTGACTCACCGTCTTCCACGAGTCATGACCGGTCGCGTCCATGTCGAAGTCGAAGACCGCATGCCCCTCCAGCGCGCCTCGCAGATGGGAACTGTGATTCGTCAGCAAGCGGCCAAAGGGATCGATGGCATCGACATATTCCGCCAGCTCATGCCATGCCCCCTGCTTCTTCTCCGTCTCACCGCCGAGGATCCAGATCACCGGGTAGGCGCCGTAGCGCGCGGTAACGGTATTCCCCTTCCTCCGGAGCGGCGAAACGGACCTTCCACGTCTTGCCGCCATCCCAGAAGGCGGGAACCTTCCACTCCCTTCCGTCCTTGCTGAAAAACACATCGACTTCGACTTCCAGGAAGGGATTGCCGCGGACCTTCGACGACTCGAAGGCGGCCTCGAAAACGGTATTCACTTCCGCCGCCGTCGCCGGAAGCGCCGCCAGCATGACCGTCAATGCGAACTTCCTCATTGGTCTCATGGTTCAGCGATCACGAACGGCTTGCGGATTTCCACATCGCCGCGACGCGATTCGGGATGCACCTTCAGAGCCACGACTTTGCCGTCCTTGACCCGCGCTTGGACAGTCGTCTGCCGGGGCGCATGGAGTTTGAAATGGACGTCCCATTCCTCCGGCCAGGCAGGGAGCAGCAGGATGCGATCGCCCTCGCATTGCATCAGCATCCGCTGAAGCGCGATCTGGAACACGCCGATCTGGTCCTGGTCCGGCGTCCAGTCGTAGTTGGGCCCGTAGAAGCCCGGAAAACGGTATCCTTTGGCCTTGTCCCGCGCCCGTTCGACCACCATCGCCCGCGCCTCATCGGTCAGCCCGAGCATGGCCGCCCAGATGGGGCCCTGCTGCCAGCCCATGTTGACCTTGTGGCGACGGGCGTGGAAACTGCGGATGGCGGTCCGCAACCCGTCCTCCGAGGCGGTGGCCAGGGTGAAGAGATGAAACGGGAAAACAGCATATAACTCGGGATTCTCGAAGTTGCGCATCCTGCTCTTGATCTCCCTGGCCGCGGCGATCCGGGTCTCCCCGCCCTCCCCGGTCATCGGGATCTCCGGTTGGTCGGCCAGTTGTCGTTCCCACTCCGCCCGGACGGCGCCGGGCACCGGCAGGGTCAGCAGGCGGGGGATCAGATACCGCATGGCCGCGACGTCGGGCGTCGGGTCGACCACATCCCAATAGGTTTCGAGCGATTGGGCAGGATCATAGCGGATCCTGCCCTCTTGGTCCCGCTGCCAATGCTGGTCGTAGAAGCGGAAGGTTTCCACCGCCATGGGAATGAGCGTGTCGTCGCGAAATGCGGTGTCCCCGGTTGCCTCGTAGTAATCCAGCATCATGCCGACGATTTCAATGATGCCCACCCAATGGCGGCGGATGAATTGGTTCTGGGTGGTCCCGTGGGGCAGGTCCCCGCGCTCGAACCCGTAATTGCCATCCGCGTAGTTGCCCCAGAAATGCGCGGTCTCCGGAAACTGGGCGCCGCCATGGCCGAAGTAGGTCTTGGTGGCCGCCACCCTCAAGGGAAGCTGGTCCCGGTACATCCGGAACAGGGGCCGCATCAGCTCGTAATCGCCCGAATACAGCATGGACCAGTAGGGCAGCCGGGTGTTCTGCAACCAATACGGGCCGCCCCAGCGCCGGTAGTCGGGATCGAACACCTCATCCACCGTGAACAAGGACCCGTTGAACTTGATCGGCAGCTTGCCGCGTCCGGCGCAGGCATTGATGTAACGTTGCAGGGCGTAGGCCTGGCTGACTACCTGCGGGTCAGAACGCTCAGTCCCGCTTGAGTCGTCGCCGATGCCTATCCAGCTTCGATCCCAGAACGCATGCCACCATTCACGGTGCGCGTCAAAGCGGGCCGCGTGGTCGGCGGGTATCCGCGCGGCCAGGGCGTCCGCCTGCTTCCGCCATTCGGCGGGCGAGTCCGCGAAGTCGGTGAGCACCGTGATCTGGATGCGCTGGTCGGTGGAGGGTTCCGCGCTTGCCAGCACCAGGTCGGATTCCGCCCGCATGCCCTCGCCCCGGATCACCGCACCGAAGGTTCGTTGCAGCAACGGGTCGCGATGCTTGGAGATCTCCTCCTCCAGCCCCGTGTGCCGCATGTTGCGCTCCCAGATCGACTCGGTGTTGTGATGGCACCACGCGATGCCCAAGCCGTCATGTGGCAGGACGGTGTCGGGGTGCACCTTGCACAGGTCGGAAAAATTCTCATAGCTGCTGTGCGATTCCTTCTCGCGCCCCTCGACCCGGTCAAGCATCCGCGTTTCCGTGCGCCAGATTTCAACGGAAGTCTTGGCCGAGACCGGCTGCGGACTATGCAGGTCCACCTGCACCACCGGATGGTGGGCATCGATCCAGACCCGGACGATCACCTCGCCGGCCGCGATCTCGATGTGCCCGTCGCGCAGCTTCAGGCTTTTCTTGAATGGCACGCCGGGAAGAACCAAGGGCGGGTCGGTCTGGATCCGGACGCGCCCGATCTTGAGCAGGCGGGCGAAGTCGTCGTAGGCATCGGTCTTGGAGAGCAGCAGCACGAGGTCGCCGGTGGGCTCGACCCAGACGTTGGCGGCGACATCGCCGTTGCCGAGCGGCATCGAGCCGAGGGAATCGTCGCTCGGCGAATCCCAGATGACATCATCGATCCCGGGTGCCGTTCGATCGACCCGTTCATCCGCCAGGCAAGACGCCGCAAAGGTCGCGCTGATGATTCCTGTGATGATTGGTTTCGCATTCATGGGATTCGGATTTCAGGATTCGGAAACTTGGGACTCCTTGGGAATCTGGTGCTCCGTCATTTGGAAATTTTCGGCCCTGCAAAAGCACGGTTGCTCCGGGTTGGGAGCGCGACTCACTCCGATCGTTTCCAGCCCTTTGGCAGGGGCGGCCGGACGGTGCCGATGGCGTTCTCGGCATGATAGATTTCGATCAACTCGGCGAATGCCTCGTTGCAGAGGTCGTTCGGGCTGCCGCCATTGGTTTTCAGTTCGGAATCGAGCAAGGCGCGCAGGTAGAGCTGCCGCCAGCGCCATGACTTCCTCGCCTGGGGCGTCATGGCGGCGTCCACCTTCCGCATCGTGGCGTAAGCCTCCTCGGCGCCTGGATCGTCCCTCGGTTCTGCGCCCCGTGACGGGAACCAGTTCATGAGCAGCGGTACTCCTTCCAGTTTCCCCGGCCACCAGCGCATCCGGTGGTTCCGCTCGAGCGTCCGGATGACCTCCGCCACCTCGGCCACCACATCCGGCGAGAACTCGAAGGCGATGTATTCCTCCACCGTTTCCGCCGCCGGGCGGTCGCTCCAGTATAACTGGCTGTAGACGAGATAGTTATGGAAATGGGTGGCGAAGTAGATGCCGCGATGGGGTTTTTGCGGGACCGAGGTGCCGCGCCATGTACCGGCGGTGAAGCCGCCCTGGTCGTAGCGCGAGGTGCGGAGGAATTTCCCGGTGCCTGCGACCACGCCGCGCACGTCGTTGCCGACGATGCGCACTCCCCCGCCCCGCCGGTCCTTGATGAGGTATCCCTCCGTGCCGAACCCCGGCGCGACCGCCAACTCCACGGTGAGCGCTGCTTCCCCTTCACGATTCACCCTGGCCTCGCAGCGTTGTCCGAGCTGCCGTTCGAACACCTCGCCGAGCCTTCCCAGCACCTTGTCCGCCTGCGGGCGAAGGATCAGCCGGACCGAGTCCCCCGCCGCGCCCGCGGGCTGGAAACAAAGCACGGCCAAGGCCACTCCGATCAGGCCACGCAGGGCGAAGGGGAAACGGTGGGCGATGGATGGAGGGTGGTTCTTGCCGTTCATTTCTTCTCGAGTCGCCCGGATCCCATCATCGGCTCTTCGTGGCGCAGGCGGTGACGATTTCCTGCCAGCGCCAGTCGTGTTTGACCCATTCGGGGGCGGTGCGTTCGAGAGTGGCGAGCGTGGCTTGGATCTTCTGTTTGCGTTCCGGATCGGCGTTGCCGTCGTCAAGCAGATCGAGCAGCTTCCTGCCGGTCTCCGTGGCGGGGCCGAAGTAGGTCGCGGCGTATTCGTTCAGAATCGCATCCACGGACTGGGAAGGATCCCGGAACCATGACAGGAACATCACGGAGGCGATGTCGGTGTTCCAGCGCTCGGCGTAGGGCCAGCCGCCTTTCATCAGCGCGGCATCGTAGCTGTTGAACTCGTCCTGCAGTTGTTTCCAGTAGTCCTTCTTGACCAACATGCCGCGGTGGTTCCGATACATCAAGATCTCCGGAAACACCATCAAGGGGCGCTTGGCGTCGTTGTAAAGCTGGCGGTCGACCGGATCCTTCCTCCGAGAAGGCTCCTGTCGGGTTTGTCGGCCGTCTCAGGTGCCTGAAACCGGCTTCAAGGTGAAGGAACTGACGGAGATGCCCTGTTGCGGCGGGTTGTCGCGCCAGAAGCGCAGGGTGTTCACGCCCTCCTTCAGCGTGACCGTGACCGGCTCGGAATCCTGCCACTTGCCGAGCGTGAAGGGCAGCGTCAGCGTGGTCGCGGAGCCGCTGTCATTGACGGCGACGTTGAGCCGCTGGTCGTAGTTGGCGGTGACCACCTTGGCCGTCAGCGAATAGGTGCCGGCACGGGGCGCGTTGACCTGGTATTCGAAACGCGAACTGTCGCCCTGGCTCGGCCCGGTCGGATCGACCTTCGGGCCCTTGGCATAGTAGTCCTTGGCATAAGTGTCCGAGATCCGCTCGCAGACGTTGCCGTAGATGTCGTGGAGCCCCCACGGATTCGGTTTCTTCTGGCCGACCGGATGCGACTTGCCGCCCGAGTTTTCCTTGAACCAGGCATAGTCGCCGAGCGCCGAGGGGTCGTCGCCGAAGAACCACTTGGTGTCCGTGCCCGCGCGGGCGGCATACTCCCACTCCGCCTCGGTCGGCAGGCGCACTTCCTGACCGGTTTTCTCGGCGAGTTTCTCGCAGAATTCGCGGGCGTCCTGCTCGCCGACATTGTCAACCGGATGGTCCGGGCCCTTGGTGGAACGGCTGGGATTGGAACCCATGATCGCTTCATACTGGGCCTGGGTCACCTCGTACTTGCCGAGGTAATATCCCTTGGTGAGCTTGACCTCGTGCTTCGGCACCTCGACGCATTCGAAGCGGCCATCGGTCGTGCGCTCGCCGCCCATGGTGAAGGTGCCGGGTTTGATGTACACCAGTTCCATTTTCACCCCGTTGGCGAGGTCGAGGCTCAATTCCTTCGGCGGTGCGCCGTCAGCAGGCGTCACCGCGGCCCGAAATCCCCAATCGTTGTATCGACCGTAGCCACCGCTGAGCAGGCGCGCCCCGGGAGAGCAGCGCTCGATGCCGTCCTTCCAGGTGCCGCCGCGCAGGATCGTCAGACCCTGGCGGGCGAAACGCGGCAGATAAATCTGCTGGCCGCCGGCGAAGCTGCGCATCACCAGCACGTCCCGCGTGCTGCCGGCGGGCTTGCTGAAGGCGGCGCTGGGAATCGAGATGGTGCCGTCCGCGCCGTAGGCGATCTGCTTGTCCTCAGGCTTGATTTCGGTGGCGAGAAGTTCCTCGGCGACCGACAGCGGCGAGTTGGATTCGCCAAGTTCGGTGCCGAGTGCGGCCAGCGTCTTGGTGCCGGCCTTCTCGATGATCGCGCGCTGGGTGCGGAACGAGAGGGTATACCAGGGGCCGGCCGTGCCCTGGTCGTTCTCGCCGTAGAGCCGCGGTTCCCCCGCAACGTCGCCGGCCCATTGCGCCCGCTTGACCTTCAGGAAGGCGTCGCGGTGGGGACGGGCCTGGGTGGTGGCGACGAAATCGTGGTCGTTCTTATAGCGGGTGCCCGTCCAGCCGCCGCCCCAATTCGGGCCGAGGTTGACGACCCAGCCATCGGGCGTCCAGCGCGCCAGCGCGCCGTGGCCGCGACTGGGCTTGGCAATGGTCGGGATGCCGTGGGCGCGGAGGATAAAGCGCCCGATGAACGCGCGGCGGCCGCAGACTCCGCCATTCATGAGGATGTTCTGGTAGCGCTGCAACTCGGGCCGGTCATATTTCACGTCGCCGGAGCCGTAGCGGACGTCGCTGCCGACAAGGCCGGTGTAGCGCCAGCCGTGGTTCGAGGTGTAGATGTGATCGGGCCGGAAATTGCGCAGCATTTCACGTCCCCACGTCAGGGTCTCGTCGGGTTCGTCGCCATCGACGACCATGCGCAGGCTCCAGACATCCAGCGTGTCGAAGGCCGGGTCGAGTTCGCCGGCGAGATAGGCCTTCTCGTAGTGCAGGTAGCGCTTCACCGGATCGACGGTGTCCGGCGCGTCGGTGAGCGCCGGCGGGTTGTCCTGCTTGACCGGCACCGCGTGTTCCAGGGCGATCGCGAGCGCCAGCCGCTCGAGCACGCCACTTGAGGCCTTCCCGCTGGCCTTGCGGATGTCGGTGTAGATCTCCATCGCGCGACCGTAGTTGCCGTCCTTGGCGCCATCGGCGACCAGCATGCGTTTCATGAGCTGCGGGTCCGAGAGCAACTTGTCGATGAGCGCCGCCTGTTCCTTGCCCTGCTGCGCAAATTCCGCCAAGCCCTTGGGCGTGGCCTCGTGCAGGACGACAAACTTCGCCAACTTCGGGTCGAGCTTGTCACTGGACAGGAACGCGTTCACCTGATCGGTCTTCGCGGTATCCGGCAGCTTGGCGGTGAGTTCCGTGCGCAACTGCTCGAGCATGCGCGCATACTCGGCCTCGTCGGCGGCCCAGGCATTTGCGGCTCCGACCGCGAGGGTGAGGAATGTCAGGAAGAGATTCTTGATCATGTTCATGGTTGGTGGGTTGCCCTCACCGATTGACCATCCTGCCGGGGGCAGCGGGGTTCAAGGCTGGCGAAGGTTACCAACTTCATACACCGCTCAAGAACCGACTTTCCCAAAAAATTTCCGAAGTTTCCTACCCCTGTTTGGGCAGGGTGGGCCTCATCTCCCCTACCCCAGGAAGGAAATCGTCGGGGCGGTCGCGGCAGGTGCGCAGTCCGACACTTGAAGCTCAGGGCGTCGCGCCGATACAACCGGCGCCGGCGCCGGTGCCGATGTCGTAGCCGCTGACCGGCCTGCCCTGCCAGCTTTGGATCTCGCTTGCCCGGCCGTTGCTGGCGGGGTGAAGAAACCCGCCAACTCCCCCGAAATCAGGGAGCGGAACCGATCCGCCGGGCCCGGATGCCGCTGCCACCGATCTTCGTGAAGGTGTCCACCGGACCCACGTTGCCGACGACGACCCAGTAGTTGATGTCGCCGGTTCCGAGGCTGGCGGGGTCGTTGACGTCGCTGACCAGCTTTTGCCACGCGTTCCGCTCATTCGTCTGACGCGGCCCCGGTTGTTCGGTGTTCATCTGCTGGATCAGGAATCCGTGCCGGCCCGCGACCGTGACATGGTGGGTGTTGCGGTAGGTGCCAATCCGGCCGAAACGCGAGGCGTGGTTGGCGGTATTGAACTTGATGCCATGAATGTTGCTGGCGACCACGATGTTGTCGGCGTCGGTGTGCTCGTTGACCACGATGCCGGTGTCGTAGCCGGTGACCAGGACGTTGCGCAGGATGGTCAGTGCGGCGTTGTTGTTGGCCGGCGTCACAAGGCCGGCTTTGCCGTGCGTCGGCTGGGAGGCCTGCACGTTGTACACGCCGGTGGAAACCACCACGTTTTCCAGCCGACATTGCGCGGCGTGGTTGAGGTCGATGCCGCTGATACGAGGATTGTCGTAGGTCCGGACATTCAGGTTACGGATCACCACGTAAACCCCGGAGAAGCCCATGTAGAGATTCCCCGGGGGTGCCGAGATTACTGCGGCGCCGGAAGTCTCCAGGCTTTTGACGATGGTGCCGCCGTTCTGAGGGGGAAACGACCCGATGGTACCGAAGACCGGCGTCGGTTCGCTCTCGCCGACGATCTCGATCGTGATCCAGCCCGGTCCGCCCTGCGGCGGGATGATGATCCGGCCGCGGTAGACGCCGTCGGGAAAATACATCCTCCCGCCGCCCGCCGCGATGACCTTTTCGATGCATTTCGCAAACGCGGCGGTGTTGTCGGTGCTGTCATCACCCACCGCGCCGTAGTCGGTGACGTTGAAGGTGGCGGCGTGGACGGGGACGAGTGGCACGAAGAGCCATGCGACAATCAAGGTAAGAACAAATCCGGAATTCATCGGCTTGGATGGCTGGGTGGAGATTCGGGCACTTCGCGGCGCGTGTGGTTCGGCTCCGGGATCATTTGCGGCCAACATCCGTATTCTCCGCACGGGGCACGATGTTGAAGGTCATGATCCGGACCTGGTCCGCCGCGGTCCGGGCCGCGCAAGGGAGGGCCGGCAGGATAAGCGCGGCCAGGAAACCGGTGCCCCGCGCCGGATGCTCCGCGCGTTCTCTCGTGAGAAACTCCCCGCAGCCGCCCTCCCGAGCGGCGCGGGAAGCTTCATATTCCAGTGCCATGAAATCTTGTGGCATTCCCCCGGCGGAACGGCAAGGGGTCACTCGGCCCCGAGCAACCCGACCATCGCCGCGCCCATGGCCTCGCCGACGTTCATGTAGGTTTCGGCGTTGCCGTTGTAGTGGCCGTTCGAGCTGCCGCCCATGCTCAGCGGGTGGCTGTACACGGTGGCGACGTGACCCTTGAACTCGGGATGCTTCTCCGCATCGCTGATCGCGAACATGGCATTGAGGATCTTCCCGTCGTTGCCTTCGGCACCCTTCTCGGTCTGGCCGAGGGTGGCGCAGACGAACTTCGCCTGCGGCGCGTCGAACTCCTTGCGAAGCGCCTTGATCAGCTGGACGAGGTTGGCCTCGTAGCGGTCTGCCCAGACATCGCGGTAGCGGTCCTTGTCGCCCTGCCACCAGAAGAAACCGGCGACCTCGTATCCCTTGGCATCCGGGTAGTATTTGTCGAGCTGCTTGAGCACCCGTTTGGCGGCATCCACATCGGCGTCGTACTGGGTGCCGGCATACCAGCCGCTGGTCGGCGGCTCGGTGCCCTTTTCCCAGATTCCGAATCCCTTGTAGCCGGCGTGGACCATCGTCTTGCCCTTTTCCTCGAACTCGAAGGGCTCGCTGCCGGGCGGCAGCAGGTCGAAGCCGAGGCAGCGGTTGCCGATGCAGCTCTTGAGGATCAGCACCGGGGCGTCGATGGCGTGGCCGAGCTGGTGGCCGATGCCGAACTCGGGGCCGATCTTGCCGTCGCCCTCGATGCTCAGCCACTCGTTGTTGAAGTGGCGGTTGTTCATGACGCGCGCGTAGCGGACGTCCTTGCGCTCGGTCCACTTGCCCTGGTCATCGACGAGATAGGGATACCTGCCCTTCTCCTTCACGGCATGCGCGAGAGTGCCGTCCTTGTCGCCATTGACGTTGCCGGCGCCGACCATGTTCGACTGGCCCATCAGGATGTAAACCTGGACCGGCTTGGTCATGTCGGCCGGCTTGCCGTCCGGATCGGGGAGCTGGTTCTCAGCCGCGGTGGCGGCGGTGATGGCGAGGCTCATCGCGGCAACGATGCCGCAAGTTCTCAGGATGTGATGCTGTTTCATGGTGGACGGTGAATGGATGATGTGGTTCTCGATCGAGCCAAACCACATTACCCGGACCGACCGTCGGATTTTCCAAGAATTCTGACGACCGCCTACCCAAGTGCGGGCAGGCGTCGGCGTCGGCACGTATCCATGGAAAGGGCCCGGCCATGCGCTCGAAATGCGGTGCCTGTTTCCGCGTGGACCAGGTCATTCGAAGCCGGCTTCTTTCGTCAATCATCAACCTTGCGGCGACGGCGCACCGCCGTTTCACGGCCATGCTTCCCTCGGCGGGCAATGGAGACCATCAGAACGCCTTCGGCCACCTCGGCGCCGGCCTCCCCGATGACAGTCGGCTCGGTTATGGGTTGAGCGGCGGATTGGGGGTAGGATCACCCCAGTGCTCAACCCGGCGGCGGAATCCCGACGAGCGCCTCGCGCAGCCGCGGGCGGGTGCCGTGTTGCGAGAACCCGTTTTCGATGTAGGCGGTGTCGAAGGTTTCCGGGCCCCGAACGGAGTGCACGTCGCGGGCGTCATCGAGGTCCTTGTTGCGGCACTCCCGCAATCTTCATTTGCATCGACACTTTCCCATCATTGGGCAGGTTTGGCACATGTCCGAGCTGACGATTCTCTCGCCCTCCGAACAAGTGGCGGCGCATCTGCGCGAGGAGCTGTTGCGGGGGCGCTGGGGAGAAACCATGCCGGGGGGGCCGTCGCTGGCGGCGGCCCTGGGAATCGACAAGAAGACGGTCGAGGCGGCGTTGGGCCTGCTGGAAGAAGAGCGCCTGTTGGTTCGGCAAGGGCCGGGCCGGCGGCGGCGCATCGAACTGCCGGCGAACGTCGCACCGCCGTCCCTGCGGCTGGCGATCCTGAACTATGAACCGCTGGCGCAGGTCGAAGCCAAGGTTTTCCTGCTGAAGCAGAAACTGATCGATGAGGGGCACACCGCGTTCTTCGCCGAGAGATCCCAGATGGAGCTCAGATTCGACGTGCCCAGGATTGCCCGGCTTGTGGCGCAGACTCCGGCCGATGCCTGGATCGTCCACAGCGGATCGCGGGACGTCCTGGCGTGGTTCGCGGAGCGGGAGACTCCGGTCTTCGCGATGTTCGGGCGCCGCAGAACACTGCCCATCGCCGGTGCCGGCCCGGACCATCCTGCCGCATGCCGCGAGGCGGTCCGGCGGTTGATCGAACTGGGACATCGCCGCATCGTCGTTCTCGCCCGCGAAAGCCAGCGGGCGGGAGGGCCGGGGGCCGCCGAACGCGCCATCTTCGAGGAAATGGAGTCCCACGGAGTGCCGACAGGCTCGTACAACCTGCCGGACTGGGAGGATTCTGCGGAAGACTTGCGCCGGGTGCTTGACGAACTGTTCCGGGTCACCCCGCCCACCGCCTTGATCATCGACGAACCCTTTCTCTTCCATGCGGTCAAGGAGCACCTCGAACGCCGTGGAGTCGGCATCCCGGAGCAGGTTTCCGTGATCTGTTCGGAGCCCGATCCGACCTTCGCCTGGCTCACCCCCTCGGTGGCCCACATATCCCACGATGGCGACCTCATCGAGCGTCGCATTCTGCGCTGGGCCAACAGCATAGCCCGTGGAAGGGACGACCGGCGCCAGACGCTGACCAAGGCCGAGTTCGTCGATGGAGGAACGATTGGCCCGGCCAATCCGCGACAGGTTTGATCCGGCATTTCGGACGGATTTCGGACAATCTCACGTCAAACGGTGCGCCACCATGCGTCACCGCCCAAACCACGACCCGCAAGAATCCCCATGAACACGAAAAAAGACGCACAGAGCCCCATTATGGGACCAGATGGCGGAGAGAGTGGGATTCGAACCCACGGTGACATCACTGCCACGCTCGATTTCGAGTCGAGTGCCTTCGACCGGACTCAGCCATCTCTCCGTTTCACTCCGTGCTGCCTTTCGTCCGGTTCCCGGATTGTCTCGCCTTCGGCAAGACCACACCAGACAGCGCTTCGCGAATATGTGGAAAGCCGCTGAACGCGGCAAGCGTGTTCAGCCATCTCTCCGTTGTCCCGTTGGACGGGGCGCGGGTTTTAGCAACCCCTCGCCTCTTGTAAAGCCCCCGATTGGGTCGATGGTTCTCCAAACCGGAAACCCTCATGCCCCGGCAGCCGTCCATTCAGGAAATCGAGCACGGCGGCGACATCCATCTCGCCACGCTGGAGGCCCGTAACCGGATCCTGCGACAGCCGCTCGGATTGCGGCTCACCGAGGAAGACACCCGGGGCGAGCAATCCCAGCGCCACTTTGTGATTCTGGACCATGGCCGTCCCCTGGCCGGGGTCGTGGCCAGGGCCACGGAGCCGGGGGAAGTGCGGTTGCGCCAGATGTGGGTGGAACCCGATCTCGCCGGGATGGGACTCGGCAGGGCCCTGCTTGAGGGGGTCCTGGCCAGACTTGCCTCCGAAGGAATCGGGCAGGTGGTGCTGCACGCCCGGAAACCGGTGCTCGGCTTCTACCAAAAGTGCGGCTTCCGGGAAGAAGGCCCCGAATTCACCGAAGTCGGCATTCCCCACCGCCGGATGCGGCGACAGCTCAATCCGGAAAGACAATCGCCCGGTTGCCATCGATGATCGTGCGGTCGTTCACGTGGTAGCGGATGCCACGCGCCAGGGCCGCACGCTCGCAATCGCGCCCGAGGCGCACCAGGTCCTGCGGCGAGTGGAAGTGCTGCACGTGCTCGACCTGCTGCTCGACGATCGGACCCGCATCGAGATCGCTGGTGACGTAGTGGCAGGTGGCCCCGATGAGCTTCACGCCGCGTTCGTAGGCCTGGCGGTAGGGATTGGCCCCGATGAAGGCCGGCAGGAAGCTGTGGTGGATGTTGAGGATGCGGCCCTCGTAGTCGCGGCAGAAATCCTCCGGGAGGATCTGCATGAAGCGGGCGAGCACGACCAGTTCGACATCTTCGTCGGCAAGAATCGCCCGGATCCTCTCGAAGCCCGCGGCCTTGGCTTCACCCGCCATTTCGATGTGGTGAAAGGGCAGCCCCGATTGCTCGGCGACCGGGCGGCAGTCGTCACGGTTGCCGATCACCGAGGTGATCTCGACCGGCATTTCGCCGAGTTCGGTGCGCCACAGGATCTCGCGCAGGCAGTGGTCGGTCTTGGTCACCAGCACCGCCGTGCGCATCTTGTAGGGCAGGCGGCGGAAATGCCACTGGGCATCCAGCGCCCGGCCCAGGGTGCCGAAACCATCGATGAAGTCGCCGACCTCGACTTCGAGGCCGCTGGTCTCGATCTCCAGGCGCGCAAAGAATCGCGAGCTCAGCTTGTCGGAGAACTGCGCGAACTCGACGAGGTTGCCCGAATAGCTCGCGACGTAGTTCGAGACTTTGGCGACAATGCCGGGCTGATCGGGGCAGCTCAGCTTGAGGATCAGTCCGGGTCGGGCCATGGCGGGCGGCATTCAGACCCACCTACCGGCGATTGCCAAGCCTCAGGGCAGTGTCGAATGCGCCGATACCAGCGCCGGACCGGCTTCTTCGGGCGACGGGGCCTGCAGCGCGGTGGGCACCACGGGAGCCGGCGGATCTTTTGCAATCGGATTCTGCAGCGCGAAAATCACGTTACCCACGAAGAAACCCACCATCAGCATGGCGGCGGAGATCACCCAGGGGCGGGTCGAGGGCGCGGCGTCGAGCGGCTCGCGGCGGCGTGGCCTCGGCGGCGCGGCCCGCCGCGCTGTCCGGGGCTCGCCGGCCGGGGCCCCAAAGGCTTTGGCGGGCTCCTCCTCATGCAACTCGGCGATCGCCAGCGAGACGAAGGGCGATTCCTCCACCGTTCCGGCAAACTCCCCGTCCCGGCCGCGGTAGCAGTTGGTCGCATGGCCCACCGTCAGCGGCCCAACGAGCAGATGGCGCACCGCGGACTCGTTCACGAACCCTTGGGGAGCACGATCCACATGGGAATCCAACTCGTCGGAGGAGACCGGGAGCGGATGAAGATCATTGGGGAGAATCATCGCCTGTCTGATTGCTTCAAAAATACGAACAAACATACGGCAGGGTCAATGATCAATTTATCTTAAACATTGGCTCCGCTCCCGATTTCTTTCGGGAAAAGACCTGACGCGGACCGACGGGCGATGCTTGATGGGGCTGATGAATGCTTGCGTCGTATTGACCGTCCTCGCTCCGGATCGCCCGGGGATCGTGAAGGCCCTGTCCGAAACCGTCGCCGCCCATGACGGCAACTGGCTCGAAAGCCGGATGGCCCGCCTCGCGGGGCACTTCGCCGGCATCCTCCGGGTCGAATGCCCGGACGACCGTGCCGATGCCCTGATCAAGGCGCTCGAGTCCCTCGAAGGGGTCTCGATCCAGGCGACCCGCGAAGAACCCGCATCCACCCCCGAGGTCGAGTTGGTGAAGCTCGAGGTCGTCGGCAACGACCGACCCGGCATTGTCCGCGAGCTTTCGGCGGCGATCGCCGCGACCGGGGCGAATCTCGAGGAACTCCAGACGACCCTCGAGAGCGCACCCATGGCCGGACACCCCATCTTCCAGGCCCGGGGCACCGTCGCCTTGCCCGAGGGGCTGTCATCCAGCGACCTGATCGCCGCCATCGAAAATCTCGGCGCCGATCTCTCGGTGACGGTGGAGTAGGTAGCCTCGTTAGTGTAACTGGTAGTTTTAGAAACCGCAGATTAGGGGGATTGCGCAGATTAACCAGAGACCAGAAAATCTGCGCAATCCGTTTAACCCCCCCAATCCGTGGTAGGTTGCAGGATCCAGCTCTGGTAGATCATAGCTCCTCTGTAAGGTAGCCCACTCTAGAACCTCAGAAAGTTCTCCAGCATCTTCTTCCCCTGCTCGGTGAGGATGGACTCGGGGTGGAACTGGACGCCGTGGACCGGATCCTGCTTGTGGCGCAGGCCCATGATCTCCCCCTCCCCGGTCCAGGCCGTGATCTCGAGGCAATCCGGCAGCGTGTCCCGCTTCACGATCAGCGAGTGGTAGCGCGTCGCCTCGAAGGGGCTCGGCAGCCCGGCGAAGACACTGCCGCCCTGGTGCAGGATGGGCGAGGTTTTGCCGTGCATCAACCGGTCGGCCCGCACCACGTCGCCGCCATACACCTGGCCGATCGACTGGTGGCCGAGGCAAACTCCGAGGATCGGCGTACTTGCACCCAGTTCACGGATCACGTCGCAGGAGATGCCGGCTTCGTTCGGCGTGCACGGGCCGGGCGAAATGCAGATCCGCTCGGGACCCAGCGCCTTGACCCCTTCGACGTCGAGCGCGTCGTTGCGCACCACCTTCATCTCCACCCCCAACTCGCCGAAATACTGGACGAGGTTGTAGGTGAAGGAGTCGTAGTTGTCGATGATCAGCAACATGGTCGCGGGAGTTCGGCGCTCTGAGTTTGGAACTTGGAACTTCTTACTTGGAACTTCAGTCGAGGGTTTCGGCGAGGGCGATGGCGCGGAGCATGCCCTTCGCCTTGTTGACCGTCTCGTTGTACTCGTAGGTCGGGTCGGAGTCGGCCACCACGCCGGCACCGGCCTGGACGTAGGCCTTGCCGTCCTTGAGCAGGCAGGTGCGCAGGGTGATGCAGGAATCGTGGGAACCGTCGAAGCCGAAGTAGCCGACCGCCCCGGCATAGGCGCCCCGCTTGGACTTCTCGAGCTCGTTGATGATCTGCATGGCCCGGATTTTCGGGGCACCCGAGACGGTGCCCGCCGGGAAGGTCGCGCGCAGCACGTCGTAGGCGCTGTGGCCGGGTGCCAGCGTGCCATGCACGTTCGACACGATGTGCATCACGTGGCTGTAGCGCTCGACGATCATGAAATCATCCACGACCACGCTGCCGTGGGCGGCGATGCGGCCGACGTCGTTGCGGGCAAGATCCACCAGCATCAGGTGCTCGGCCCGCTCCTTCGGGTCGGCGAGCAGGTCGGCGGCCAGCGCATCATCCTCCTCCGGGGTTTTCCCGCGCCAGCGCGTGCCGGCGATCGGGCGGATGTCGATGCGGCCCTCGATCGAGCGCACGTGGACCTCGGGCGAGCTGCCGACCAGCGAGAAGCCCTCGAGTTCGAGGATGAACATGTAGGGCGAGGGATTGACGTGGCGCAGCGAGCGGTAGAGGTCGACCGCCGACCGGGTGAACGGCGTCTCAAACCTCTGGCTCGGCACGAACTGGAAGACGTCGCCGGCCGCGATGTATTCCTTTCCGCGGAGCACCATGGCCTCGTATTCGGCCTGGGTCGTGTTGCTGGCGGCCTCGCCCGGCTCGACCGCGGCGAGACCGTTCAGGGCCGGCACGTGGAGCGGACGGTTGAGCATCTCGACCATGGCCGCGATCCGCTCGCGGGCGGCGACGTAGGCGTGCTCGGGGTCCTCGTGCTCATCGAGGATCGCATTGGCGATGACCTGGACGCGGCGCAGCTTCTGGT
This sequence comes from Haloferula sp. A504, assembly GCF_044385805.1. Taxonomy (NCBI): domain Bacteria; kingdom Pseudomonadati; phylum Verrucomicrobiota; class Verrucomicrobiia; order Verrucomicrobiales; family Verrucomicrobiaceae; genus Haloferula; species Haloferula sp. A504. Next base: position 13,709 of record NZ_JBISBU010000012.1, on the reverse strand, counting down.
CGAAGACCACCAGGGTGTCGGCCAGCATGAAGACGGCGTCCGGCACGCCGAGCTGATCCGCCGGCGGCTCGGAAATGGTCGGCTCGAACTGGCGGACCGCATCGTAGGCGAGGTAGCCGACGAGTCCGCCGCAGAAGGGTGGCAGGTTGCCATGGACGACCGGCTTGTAGGGTGCCATGTGGCGCTCGAGGGCGGCCAGCACGTCGTCGCCGACCGTCTCGGTGGTCGCCTCCCCATCCTCACGGACCGTGATTTCCTTGCCGCGGGCCTCGATGATGCGGCGCGGGCCGCTGCCGAGGATGGACCATCGCCCGCTCTTGTCGGTGCTCTCGGCACTTTCCAGCAGGAAGGACGCCCGCCCGTCGCGCACCTTGAGGTACGCGGACAGGGGCGTCTCGAAGTCCGCGGCGAGCTGCGTGTAGAGCGGGACGACATTGCCCTGCTTCGACAGCTCGGCGAACTCCTCGAGCGACGGTTCGATCGGGATCGGCTTCACCTGCGGCGGAGTGTGCCCGGGAAGGCTCCGGGTGCAAGCCTCGGGGAAGAGGAGCGCCGATTATGAAATCGGCATGCGCAGGGAAATCGATGGAGAATGCGGGTGCGGTGCGCCCCTCCCGGACGGCGCGGGGCCGGGTGACCGGGCGGTGCCGATTTCATCATCGCCCCCCTACCTCTCCTCGCCACCGACCAGGGTCTTCCAGACGCCGAAGTCCGGATCAAGCAGCACGATGTCCGCATGGAATCCCGGCTCGAGTTTCCCGAAACCCTCCAGACCCAGCGAGCGGGCCTGGTTCCACGAGGTCGCCTTGACGAGCTGGTGCAGCGGCATGCCGGTGATTTCCGCCACGTGCCGCAGGCCGTGGTTGAAACGCAGCGCCGAGCCGGCGAGCGCCCCGCCCTGCTTGAGGCGGGCGGCCCCGTCCTTCACCACGACTTCCAGGCCACCGAGCATCACCTCGCCGTGATCGATCCACGACGCGGCCATCGAGTCGGTGATGATCATCAAGCGGTCGATGTCCACCCGCTCGAAAAGCATCTTCAGCATGTCCGGGCAGAGGTGGATGGTGTCACAGATCAGCTCGATCATCAGGGAGTCGTCGAGCAGACCGGCACCGACGACGCCGATCTCCCGGTGGTGCAGCGGGGTCATCGCGTTGCCGAAATGGGTCAGGTGCCGCAGTCCGGCGTCCTTGGCCTCCATCACCTGGGCGCAGGTCGCCGCGGTGTGGGCGGCCGAGCAGGTGATCCCGGCACCGGCAGCCTGGCGGATGAAATCCACGGCACCGGGAACGTCGGGCGCGACCGAGACGATCAGGGCCGGCGCGATCGCGTGGAGCGCCGCCAGCTCCTCGAAATCCGGCTCGCGCACGAACTCGGGATTCTGTGCCCCGGCCTTCTCGACGTTGATGAAGGGTCCCTCGACATGCAGCCCCGGACACCGCGTGAAGCTCGGGTCGGCGATGTACTCCGCCACCGTGCCCACGATGCTCTGCAGCTTTTCCTTCGGCTGGGTCAGCGTGGTCGGCAGCCAGGTCGTCACGCCCTCGCGCAGCTTGCGCTCGGCGATGTGGCGGATGCCCTGCAGGTCGTCGTCGCAGACATCGTGGCGATCGGCGCCGTGCGAGTGGATGTCGAAAAAGCCGGGCATCGCCATCCGGCCGGCGGCATCGATCACGCGATCCGCCGGCGGTGCCGAACCATCCTCGATCACCGCCGAAATCCGGCCGTCCTCGATCATCAATGAAGCCTGTTCGATTTCCCGATCAGGAGAAATCAGGTGGGTGTTCTGAATCAACGTCTTCATGGTTTTGGAGAAAAGTTTCAGTCCGTCCGCAGCAGGTTCCGTCCGCTCCAGAGGTAGTTGGCGCCGGAAATCACCGTAAGCGCCAGGGCCAGCCACAAGGAGGTGGGGATCAGCCAGCCCGAAGGGTCGGCGAGCTTCCAGAGGAACTCCGCCACCGGCCCGCGCTCCGTGATTTCCGAAAAGGCCATCCAGACCAGTGCGGTGATGATGAAGATCAGCTGGAAGGTCGTCTTCCATTTCCCGAGATTGTCCGCCGCGAGGACCTGACCCGCCTCGATCGCGATCTGGCGCAGGCCGGTCACCAGAAACTCGCGGCCGATGATCACCGCTGTCACCCACACCGGGGCGAAGCCCTCCACCGACATGAAGACGAAGGCGGCGCAGACCAGAATCTTGTCGGCCAGCGGGTCGAGGAGCTTTCCGAGAGGCGTGACCAGCCCCATTTTCCGCGCCAGGTAGCCGTCGAGCCAGTCGGTGGCGGCGGCCACCGAGAAACTGACCAGGGCCGTCATTTTCCCGCCGAGGCCCTCGAAACCCATCGCCACGACGAACACCGCGGTGAGGACCAACCGGGACAAAGTGATGGCATTCGGCAGGTTCACGGCCCGGACTGTGGGAAATGCACGCCCCGATGGCAACAAGGGGTTGCGCCCGGCCCGCCCGTCCCCTAAACCCCGCGAGCTGTCATACAGCTTTTCGACCTATGAGTAACAGTGACTTCGGCCTCATCGGCCTGGCCGTGATGGGCCAAAACCTCGTCCTCAATGTGGAATCCCGCGGCTTCAAGGTCTCGGTGTACAACCGCACCACCGAGACGATGGAAAAATTCGTCTCCGACCACCCGGACAAGCAGATCGTCGGCCTGAAAACCCTCGAGGAGTTCGTCCAGTCCCTCGCCAAGCCGCGCAAGGTGATGATCATGGTCAAGGCCGGGGGACCGGTCGACAAGGTGATCGAGTCGCTGATCCCGCTGCTCGACGACGACGACATCATCATCGACGGCGGCAACTCGCTCTACACCGACACCGAGCGCCGCGACGCGTGGTGCTCGAAGGAGAACCTCCGCTTCATCGGCGCCGGCGTGTCCGGTGGCGAGGAAGGCGCGCGCAAGGGTCCGTCCATCATGCCCGGAGGCCCGCCCTCCACCTGGGAGGTGATGAAGCCGATCTTCGAGAGCATCGCCGCCAAGGTCGACGGAGTCCCCTGCGTGACCCACATCGGCCCCGGCGGCGCGGGCCACTTCGTCAAGATGGTCCACAACGGCATCGAGTACGGCGACATGCAACTGATCTGCGAGGCCTACAACATCTTCAAGGCCGCCGGCTTCTCGAACGAGGAACTCGCCGACATCTTCGCCGACTGGAATGCCGGCGACCTCGAGTCGTTCCTGATCGAGATCACCGCCAACATCTTCAAGCAAAAGGACCCGGAGACCGGAAAGGACATCGTCGACCTGATCGTCGACAAGGCCGGTCAGAAGGGTACCGGCCGCTGGACGATGATGGCGGCCGTCGAGCAGGCGGTGCCGCTCTCGTGCATCGGCGGCTCGGTCGAGGCCCGCATCCTCTCGTCGATGCGCGACCAGCGGATCGCCGCCTCGAAGATCCTCACCGGCCCCAGCAACGCCCAGTTCGACCTCGACTCGGTGTCGAAGGAAAAGCTGGTCGGCATGGTGCGCGACGCGCTCTACGCCTCGAAGATCGTTTCCTACGCCCAGGGCCTCGACCTGATCACCAAGGTCGGCGCCGACAAGAAGTGGGGCCTCGACCTCGGCGCGATCGCCCGCATCTGGCGCGGCGGCTGCATCATCCGGGCCCGCTTCCTCAACCGCATCACCGAGGCCTACGAGGCCGATCCCGGGCTGACCAACCTGATGCTCGCGCCCTTCTTCACCGACATCCTCACCCAGACGCAGGCGAACTGGCGCGAGGTCGTCGCCCTCGCGGTGCGCAGCGGGATTCCGACGCCGTCGTTTTCCGGCTCGCTGGCCTACTACGACAGTTACCGTAGCGAGCGTCTGCCGGCCAACCTGCTCCAGGCCCAGCGCGACTTCTTCGGCGCCCACACCTACGAGCGCCTCGACAAGCCCGAGGGTGAGTTCTTCCACACCGAAGACTGGCCCGAACTGATCGATTGACCGGCCGCAGGGCTGCTTCAGAAAACCCACGAACGGCCGGGCCTCGCCCCGGCCGTTTGCGTGTCGATCCACCCCGCATTGACAGTGGCGGGCGATGCGGGAAGATGGGTCCATGAGCCGGAAATCCGTCGGGATCACCCTTCTCGCCATCGGCAGCCTCAGCATGATGGGCGGCATCACCTCGATCGGCTGGGGGATCTCGAAGATGGTCTCGTCCTTTCAGACCATCGCCACCTTTGAAGCGCCGGGCTCGACCCTCTTTGAGGTGACCGAGCCGGGCACCGTCACGCTGTGGCATGATTTCGAAACGATCCACAACGGCACGACCGTCAACCACCCCTCCTCGCTTCCGGGAGGCTTCACCTTCGAACTCATCGACCCGGTGCGCGGCCCCCAGTCATTGAGTTACCACTCGAGCGCAACCATGTCCTCGGGTTCGGTCCAGCGCATGGCCGTGGGATCCTTTCAAACCCCGGAGGCCCAAAGCTACGAAATCCGCATTGACGGTCCGGAGCCACGCATCTTCTCGGTGACGGAAGGAGGGACCATGGCGGGCGTGGGTGGATTCCTTGGAGGCATGGGCATCGGCATGGTTTGCGGCTTCGTCGGACTCGGACTAGTCATCGCCGGGGTCGTCATCCTGATCACCAGCAAACGGCCGAGCCCACCGGAACAACCCCAACGGGGCGACGGTTGACAGCCCCGGGCGCGAGCCCGCCCGCTCCTCTCCCGCCTGCGGATCACTTCGCGCTCGTCGGCCCGCCGAGATGGCGCTGGAAGAACTCGACCCGCTTGCGCTTGGCGTATCCCGACTCGCCCACACCGTGCCCGGCGCCGGGAAAGCGCAGGTACTCGAAGTCCTTGTCGGCCTTGATCAGCGCATCGACCACCTGTTCGGTCGACGAGGGATCGACGTTGGTGTCGAGTTCGCCGACGGTCAGCAGCAGCGCGCCCTCGAGCTTTCCGGCGTGAGTCACGTTCGAGTTGTCGGCGTAGTGCGGCCCGACCGGCCAGTCCATCCACTGCTCGTTCCACCAGATCTTGTCCATGCGGTTGTCGTGGCAGCCGCAGTCCGCCGCCGCCGCCCGGTAGAACCCCCCGTGGAAGAGCAGCGCCGCCAACGCGCTTTGGCCACCCGCCGAGCCACCGAAGATCCCGACCCGCGACAGGTCCATCTGCGGGTATTTCTCCGCCGCCGCCTTCATCCACCCGATGCGGTCGGGAAAGCCGGAGTCCTTCAGGTTCTTGTAGCAGAAATGGGAGAACTCCCGGCTGCGGTGGTTGGTTCCCCGGCCATCGATCATCACCACGATGAAGCCGTAGGCCGCGACCTCGTGCATCGGCCGCATCCACGGCCGCCAAGACTTCGGCACGAAGGCATCGTGCGGTCCGGCGTAGATGTGCTCGACCACCGGATAGCGCTTGCCCGGATCGAAGTCCGGCGGCTTCACGATGATGCCGTGAATGTCGAACTTCCCCTCGCGGTCCTTGGCGACGAACGGCTCGGGCATTTCCCAGCCGGCCTCGCGCAGTGCCGCGTCGTCCGCCTCTGCCAGAACCATGACGAGTCCGCCGTCCGACCACCGCCGGAGTTCCGTCACCGGCGGGTGGTCGATCCGCGACCAGCGGCAGGTGAAAAACCGCCCGTCCGGTGAACGCTCGAAGCGGTCGTGGGTGCCGTCGGCCCCGGTCAGCACCGTCAGTTTCCCGTCATCGATCCCGACCCGCGCATAGTGGAGATAGTAGGGATCCTGCCCCTCATGGTAGCCGCCGATGATGATGAGCAATTCACGGGCCTCCTCGTCCACGTCCACGACCTCCCGGACCACCCACTCGCCCTTGGTGAGTTGGCGCTTCACCGAGCCGTCTGCCCCGTCCAGCAGGTAGAGATGCCGCCAGCCGTCGCGTTCGGACATCCAGATCACCTCGGCCCCGTCATCGAGGTCGTGGCGGAAGCTGCCACCGAAGACGAAGACGTAGGTCTCGCTCTCCTCGTCGACCGCGATCCGCTGCCCGCCCGTTTCGCTGTCGACCTCGATCACCCGGAACGTGCCGAAGCCGCGCTCGATGAATTCGAAGCTCAGGCGCTTCCCGTCGGCCCGCCAGGCGAGATGCCGGCAGCTGAATGGATCCGCGATCAGGGAGGGATCCGGCGCGATGGGTTCCCGCCCGTCGGTGAAGCCGATCCACGGCGCCCGGGTGTCGATCTCGTCGCCCGGCTTCGGGTAGCTGCGGGTGAAATGCTTCGGCTGGAGCTGGTCGTCCGGTGCCGAATCGACGTAGTGGACCTGCCGGTCATCGAAGTCGCGGGTGCGCCAGATTGCGAACCGCGACGAATCGGGCGTCCACAGCGGTTCGTCGCGGAACACGAAGCCCTCCTCGGCGGCGATCACCTCCACGCGATCGCCGCCGCTGATCCGGACCAGCGCCCCCTTCTCGACCTTCAGCTCATGTGTGCCGTCCGGCGACTTCCAGCCGGGTCGACCGGTCTTTGCACGCGGCTCTTGGCTGGCCGGCTTCGGCGGTGCCTCGGCCTCAGCCAGTTTCCCCTCGCTCCAGCGCCTCCAGCCATCCTTCGTCTCGAGCAGCAGTGAGCCTCCCGGTTCCAGCCGAAACGACTTCCACGGAATGCCCGGGTCAATGACCTCACCCTGCCTGCCCTGCAGCGGATCGACCGGCACCAGCACCCGTCCTTCCGGCGTTTCCCGCTCGATGACCAGGTCACTCCCGCCCGGAGCCCACGCCACTTCGACCTGCGCGTTGGGAACTTTTGTCTCCGAAATGCGAAACCAGTCCCCGGTTTTGCGATTGAAGGCTTCGGTGCCGCCGTGTTCCGCCAGGACCGGGGCCGCCAGCAACAGTGCAAGAATCCAGTCTGGACGCATTGTTTCAGAAAAGCTAATCATACTCCGCCATGAAGACACCCTTCTACGCCCTGGTCGCCGCCATCTTTGCCTTGGGCAGCATTTCCTGCAAAACCTACACCGAGAATGCCTACGTGGCCTCCGGCTACGACGCCCGCGACGCCTACAAGCTCGGCTTCCGCGATGGCAGCGCCGACCGGGCCGCCGGTCGGGCTCACAATCCGCACATCAACGAGCCTCACGAAACGCCCGCCGCCTTCCGCAAGGACTACCTCTGGGGCTACACCGAGGGCTACAAGCAGGGCTACGCCGGCAGCAAGTAAGCGCGGTCAATCCCGGCGGGTGAGCAGCAGCGCCCCGCGGATGCCGGCCTGCTGGCCGTGCATCGGCGGCACGACGAAGGGACGATTCTCCGCCAGCGCCGGGAAGTAGTCGGCCGTGCGTTCCCGCACGATTTCCTCGACACGCCGGTGGAATCCCTCCGCCTGGGACACCCCACCGCCGATCACCACCCGCGCCGGGTTCACCGTCGCGAGCAGCACCTGCACCGCCTGGGCCAGGTAGTCGCACTCGAAATCCCAGGCCTGATGGTCGGCCGGCAGGTCCTTGGCTTCCTTTCCCCAGCGCTTGGCAATCGCCGGACCGCTCACCAGTCCCTCCAGGCAGTCGCCGTGGAAGGGACACACGCCCTCGAAGTCATCGCCGGGCGATTTTCTCGGCAACCAATGGCCGAACTCCGAGTGCAGCACGCCATGAATCAGGCGCCCGCCGCTCAGGATCCCGGCCCCGAGCCCGGTGCCGATCGTGATGTAAACGACATCCTCCAACCCATCCGCCTCCGCCAGCACGGCGGCATTCACATCCGTCTCGATCGTCACCCGCGCTTCCGGAAAGGCCTTGCCCAGAGCCCCGGTGATCGAAAACCCGGCCCAGCCCGGCTTCGGCGTCGCCAGCATCGAACCGTAGTCCGGCCGGTTTTTCGTCACGCTCACCGGCCCGAAGGCCGCGACCCCGATCGCCCCGGGCACCCCCCGCTCCCGCAGCCAATCGATCGCGGTCGCGAAGGTTTCCGGACCGTCGGTCGTCGGGTAGCGGTTTTCCTCCAAAACGGTCCCGTCGGACTCCCCGACGGCGACCACGGTCTTGGTCCCTCCCATTTCAATGCCTGCGATCATGCCGATGACCGAACCACAGCCCGCCGGAGTCCGCAATCCCCGGCAGCCACCGCGCATTCCTTACTGAACCCTAGACAATCACCGCCCTGGTCGCTAACTCGCCCCCGTCATGCCAGTCGCTACTCCAGAACAATACGCTGCAATGCTCGATGCCGCCCAGAAGGGTGGCTACGCCTACCCGGCCATCAACGTCACTTCGCTGCCCACCATCAATGGTGCCCTCAAGGCCTTCGCCGAGGCGAAATCCGACGGCATCATCCAGGTTTCCACCGGTGGCGGTGAATTCGCCTCCGGCACCGCCGTCAAGGACGCCGCCTTCGGTGCCATCGTGCTCGCCGAGGCCTGCCACATGCTCGCCGAGAAATACGACGTCCTCATCGGCCTCCACACCGACCACTGCCACCCGGCCAAGGTCGACGGTTTCCTCAAGCCGCTGCTTGAGTATTCCCGCAAGCGCATCGCCGAAGGAAAGGGCCCGCTGTTCCAGTCGCACATGTTCGACGGCTCGGTCGTCCCGCTTGAGGAAAACCTCGAGATCTCCAAGGGGCTGCTCAAGGAGTGCGCCGAACTCGGCATCATCCTCGAGGTCGAAGCCGGCTGCGTCGGCGGCGAGGAAGACGGCCACGACACCTCGGGCCTGCCGATCGACAAGCTCTACACGACTCCCGGCGACATGCTCGAGGTCTACGAGGCCTTGCAGCCGATCGGCCGCTTCATGTTTGCCGCGACCTTCGGCAACGTCCACGGTGCCTACAAGCCCGGTGCGGTGAAGCTCAAGCCGACCATTCTCCGCGACGGCCAGAAGGTGGTCATGGACAAGCACGGTGCCGAAGCTGAGATGGACCTCGTCTTCCACGGCGGTTCCGGAACTTCCAGCGAGGACCTCCAGGAGACCCTCGACTACGGCGTGGTGAAGATGAACATCGACACCGACACCCAGTACGCTTTCACCCGCCCGATCGTCACCCACATGTGCGAGAACATCGAGGGTGTCCTCAAGATCGACGGCGAAGTCGGCATCAAGAAGGTCTACGACCCCCGCTCCTACATCAAGAAGGGCGAACAGGGCGTCTGCGACCGCCTCAAGCAGGCCTGCGACGAACTCAAGTCCACCGGCCACACCATCTGCGGGAAGGTCTGAGGAGCGCGGCTTCTTGTCCTCCAGAGCTCGCAGAGCGACGGAGGATGCAAGCCGCTTCCACAGCCTGCGGCAGCGGGTTACCTCCTCCGCCAAGGCTACGGCAGGCCAGGTCAAACCCGCTCTCCCCTCTTTCAAAGGCCCGGCACCCGCCGGGCCTTTCTCCGTACGGACCGCGAACTTCCCTGGCCCCCGTAGCCTTGGCTTGGATGTTCGCCCCGACCTTCGGCACGGTGGCCGGCACGTTGAAGGCGCTTGAGACCCTGGAAAAAAGTGCCCGGCGGGACGAGTTCTGAGAACACCCGAAAACGAAGCTTGATTCACCATCCCGAATACCCGGAATAGGCGGTCGAGCCGTGAAAATCACCACCCTCGGAGAGCCGCGCTTTCCCTCACCCCTCCGCCGCTCGGTCCGCGACGACCTGCGTCTGCCGGCCGACATCGTTCTCGACCCGAAGAATCCTTCGAAGGCGTCGCTTTCCTTCGAAATCGCAGGGCCGCGCGAGAAACTGTTCTTCGATCCCGCGAAGACGCGCGCCGGCATCGTGACCTGCGGGGGCCTGTGTCCCGGACTGAACAACGTCATCCGCTCGCTCTACCTCGAACTCCATCACGCCTATGGCGTGAAGGAAGTGCTCGGATTCCGCGGCGGCTACCAGGGACTGGATCCGGACCTCGGCCTCGAACCCTATGTACTCGACACCGACTTCGTCGACTCGATCCACACCGAGGGCGGCACCGCGCTCGGCACTTCGCGCGGGCCGGTCGACATCGGCAAGGCCGTGGAAAACCTGATCCGCCTCGGCGTCGACATCCTGTTCACGATCGGTGGCGACGGCACCCAGCGCGGCGGCAACGCCCTCTACCAGGAAGCCCGCCGACGCGGCCATCCGCTGGCAGTGGTCGGCATTCCCAAGACCATCGACAACGACGTCGCCTTCGTCGCCCGGACCTTCGGCTACCTCACTGCCGTCGAGGAGGCGGAGAAGGTGCTCAACTGCGCGCACGTCGAAGCCCGCAGCGTGCGCTTCGGGGTCTCGCTGGTGAAGCTGATGGGACGCAACGCCGGCTTCATCACCGCCGGTGCCACCGTGGCTTCGCAGGACGTGAATTTCGCACTGGTGCCGGAGGTCCCCTTCAAACTCGAGGGCGAGCGCGGATTTCTCGCGGCCCTCGAGGACCGGCTGCTGCGTCGCGAACACGCGCTCATCGCGGTGGCCGAGGGCGCCGGCCAGGACCTCCTCGAACAGGAGGCCACCGAGCGGGATGCCTCCGGCAACCTCAAGCTCGGCGACATCGGACCGTTCCTGCGCGACCGCATCAAGGAGCACTTCCGCCAGCGCGGCATCCCGGTGGTGCTGCGCTACATCGATCCCAGCTACATCATCCGCAGCACGCCCGCCGACGCCGAGGACTCGATCCTCTGCGACCGCTTCGCCCGCAACGCGGCCCACGCCGCGATGGCCGGCAAGACCGGACTGGTGGTGGGTTGCCTGCACGACCGCTTCATCCATGTCCCGATCGAAATGCTGGCGACCGAGAAGAAGCAACTCGACCCCGACGGCCTGAGCTGGGCCGCCGTTCTGGCCGCCACTGGACAACCGGCGAAATTCGGCTGACGGCGAGCCGGCCCGCCTCCTTGCCAAGACCGCATCGAGCGGATTGGATCAGGCATGCGCGAATACGCCTACAACCACGAGAAGGGCAAGCTCCCGCCGACGCTGGCCCGGATCGATTTCCTCAACGAGGTCGACCGCAAGGCGCTCGACGCGATTCTCAACAACAGCGCGCTGGTCGAGTTCGAGTTCGGCGAAACCATCGTCCGCGAGGGTGACGACTCCCGGGAATTCTACATCCTCCTCAAGGGCGAGGTGCAGGTGGCCAAGGACGGCAGGCCGGTTGCCCTGGTCAGCCGGCAGGGAGAGCTTCTCGGCGAGCAGGCCGCGCTCAAGGGCGGCAACCGCTCGGCATCGCTCACCGCCGCCACCCATTGCTTCCTGCTGAAGGTGAAGCCGGAGTTCCTCGACGACCTCTCCGGCCGCCAGCGCACCGCCTACGAACTGGTTCTCTACCGTTTCCTGAGCGAACTGCTCGCCCGCCGCCTCGACAAGACCTCCGAACGGGTCGCCGAACTCGAGGCCAAGCTGGGCGACCAGCCGGGCACGGGACGCTGACCGGGGCGCCAAGCACCGCCCTGCCGCCACCCCTTTTCCTTGCCACGGACACCGCCGTCCCCTTGCCTGCCGCCCGAGGCCATGCACGACCCCAAGACCCACCAGGAGCATCCGCTCGCCAACATCCTCATCAACGTCCTGATCCCGGTGCTCGTGCTGAGCTACCTGAGCAAGGACCCGGCGCTGCAGGAGCAGCTTGGCAAGGACGCCAAGCCGTGGCACATCGGCCCGCTCAAGGCGATGCTCGTCGCGATCGCGCTGCCCTTCGGCTACGGCGTCTGGCACTTCATCAAGACCCGCAAGGCGAACTTCTTCTCCGGCCTCGGCTTGTTCTCCGTCCTGCTGACCGGCGGGCTCACGCTTTACCTCTGGAACAAGGACGGCAGCGTGAAGGAACACGCCGGCCTGCTCTTCGGACTCAAGGAGGCGATGATCCCGCTGGTGCTCGGTGTCGCGATCTTCCTCTCACGCCGCAGCGCGACGCCCCTGCTCAACGTCTTCCTCTACAACGACTCGCTTTTCGACATCCCGAAAATCGAGAAACGCGTCGAGGAGCACGACAATCAGCCGGGCTACGAAAAGCTGCTCGACCAGGCCAACGCGATGTTCGCCGGATCGTTCTTCCTGAGCTCCGCGCTGAACCTGGTGATGGCGCTCTGGTTCTTCAAGGGCTTCGACCGCTCCGCAACCGATGCCCTCGAGGTTTACAACGGCATCATCGGCAAGCTCACCGGCTGGGGCTTCGCGATCATCGGCATCCCGCTGCTCGCGATCATGTTCCTCATCCTCAAGCGCCTGATGGGCGGACTGTCCGCACTCACCGGCCTCAAGGACGACGAGATCCTGCTGCCGAGGTGATAGGGAGAAGGGGTTTCCAACCCCTTACTTGATGCGCCCTCGACCGTTGCAAAGGGGCAGGAAGCCCCTTCTCCCTATTTGCGCTTCCGGTCCCACGGATTCGCCGCGCGGGGTTCGTAGCGGGGCCGCGCATCCTTTTCCGGCAGGGAGGCCACCACCTTGCGGAACTTCTCCAGTGCCGCCCGGTGCGCGGCTTGGTCGCTGTCGATCAGGTTGGTCTCTTCAAAGGGATCCTCATTGAGGTCGTGGAGCCGGATGATCTTTCGTTCGCTCGACACCCAGACCTTGTGGCACTTGTCACGGATGACGCGGGTCGCGAAATCCACCTTCCCCCGTACTCCCTCCGCGTCGAGCACCGCCGGACCATGCCCGAGGGCCATGATCCACTCGCGGCCGCTGTCCTTCGCCTTGCCGAGAATCACCGGCGCGATCGAGACGCCGTCGATGTCCAACTCCTCCGGCACCTTGCCTCCTCCGAGTTCGACAAAGGTCGGCAGCAGGTCCGAGAAATCCGTCAACGCATCGGTCTCCACCCCGGCCGGAACCCGGCCCGGTGCATTCACGATGAAGGGCGCACACACGCCGGCCTCGTTCTCCTTTGCCTTCCCGCCCTTGACCTTGCGGCCGTTCCGCGTGCCGGTCACGCCGCTGCCCGAGCCATTGTCGGTGGTGAAGATGACGACCGTCCGGTCCCGGAGCCCGAGTTCGTCCAATGCGGCGACCAGCCGGCCGACGAGCTTGTCGACGTGCCTTACCATCGCCTTGTGCTTGGGGAGATTGCCCTCCGCATCGGGTTCATCGGGCGTCGTGGTGAAGGGCCCGTGAGGCAGGACCATGGGAAAATACAGGCACATCGGCTCGTCCCGATGATCCTTCATGAAGGAAATCAACCGGTCGGCAAAGACGTCCGGACCGAACTCGCCCTCCAGGGTCCGGCTCCCCTCGGGCGTGTGGACGTAGGGATCAAAGTAGCGATCGGCACTCGCCTTCACACCGGTCTCGTAGCCGGTCCACATCGCCCAGTCGTCGAAGCCGTGCTTCTTCATCGCCTGGGGCTCGATCCGGAAGTCGTTGATCTGCCACTTGCCCGCCGCGCAGGTGGCGTAGCCGAGATCCTTCATCAGCCGGGCAAAGGTCATGTTCTCCGGCTGCTTCCAATCGAAGTAGCCGACTCCCCATCGCGGCACGTCCCAGTGGTTCACCCAGCCGTTGCGCCAGGGGTAGGTGCCAGTCAGCAGGCTTGCCCGCGACGGCGTGCACTGCGGCATCGACCAGGCGTTGTGAAATTTCATGCCACCCGCCGCCAGGGTGTCGATGTGGGGCGTCTCGATGTCTTCGGCACCGTAGCAGCTGATCCATTCCTTCCCCAGATCATCGGCCATGATGAAGAGGATGTTGGGTTTTGGAGAGGAAACGTCTGCCTGAACTTGCGATAGCAAGAGCAGCCCCATAGCGGGAAGGACGCGAACCAGGTTGCGGAGAATCATGATCGGTCCCTTACGGAGTGGGCAGATGGCAACTTCCATCGCCGTGGAGGACCGCCGATGATGAAATCGGCC